>CAMCTH010000365.1 GCA_945877965.1 Planctomicrobium piriforme
TCCCGGCGTGCCGATGATTTTGCCGGACCAAACTTGGCTGAGCGCCATCGCGCCGCGAAAACTGCCGTCGCCGCCGCAGACGACCAGCCCTTCGATATTGTGGCGTTGCAGGACGTCGGCCGCCTTGCGTTGACCCGCCGGAGTTTGGAACTCGGGGCTCCGGCTCGTGCGCAAGATCGTCCCGCCGCGCTGCAAGACGTTCGAAACGCAGCGCATCGTCATCCGCGGCTCGCCGGCCGGGTTCGTGTAAAAGTCTTCGTCGAGCAGACCTTGGTAACCGCGACGAATTCCGACGACTTCGTGTCCGCGACCGACCGCTGTGCGAACGACGGCCCGGACGTTGGCGTTCATGCCGGGTGCATCGCCGCCGCTACAAAACACGCCGATACGCATGGGTCACCATGGTTGAATCGTTAAGGAGTTCTCACGCAGAAAAGTCTCTGCTTCGGCCCGATTAAAGACGCTTTCCGTCGCGCTGACGCCGCGAATGCAACTCGCACCGAGGGCGCTTCCCCACGCCAAGCAGCCGTGTGGGTTGAGTCCGCGGAGTAGGCCCGCGATGTATCCGGCATCGAACGCATCCCCTGCGCCGGTCGCGCTGACGAACGGTTGCGAAAAGACGTCGGCCTTTAAGCGTTGCGTTTTGTCCAGCAGATACGTTCCCGAGCCGCCGCAGGTGATGATGACGGTCGACGCGCCGGCGGCCGCAAACTTTTCGGCTTGTTGTTTTGGATCCTTCAGGCCGGTGATTGCTCGCGCTTCGTCGTCGTTCGGCAGGAAGACGTCGGTGTGCGGCAGCAGAGGTTCGAGTTGTTCCCAATGCTTGCCCGGCCCGGGGACGACGACGTCGAGCACCGTCGTCACGCCGGCTTGGCGAGCCTGAGCAAAGACCTCGGCCAATTCGCGTCCTTCGAGGGCCGACATCAGCAAGAAGCCTCCGACGTAGAGGATTTTGGCTTTCCGCACTTCGTCCCACGGAATGTCGGCGGCGCGGACGCGGGCGTTGGCCCCCGTTGTGTGCACGAAGCGACGATCTTCTCCTTTGACGTTCACGATCAACGTCCCCGACGTGCCGACGTCGGTGAGGCGGCGAATCAACTTCGTTCCCGCGCCGCCGGCCGCAAGGGCGTCGATGAGAAACGTGCCGAACGCGTCGTCGCCCACGCAGCCAACCACCTCGACGTCGACGCCGATGCGGGCCATGTCGAGCGCGGCATTCGACGCGCAACCGCCGACCGAAAGTTGTAGCTTCTCGGTCAGAATCAATTCGCCCGGAACCGGCATGTGATCGATCGGCGCACTGACGTGATCGGCGACCAACACTCCCACGCTCAAGCAGTCGGCCATGACGTTACTCTCGTTCGTCGTTGCTGTTCCGGCGATGCGGTGCTGCGTAGAATGAAGTGAGACGAGCGTCGCGGTCGGGAACCGCCCTTGACGCCGCTCGTCGATTCTCTTAGGTTTCGCACGCTAGCGTGACTCGGCCGATAAATCGCAACTTGTTTCTAACAGGGCGGTTGCGATTTTTCCAGTCCCGACGCACACCCTCCGAGACGACACCTCGCGCGGCCCCGGCACGACGAGTGGTTCGAGATGGAACTCGAATGAACGGAGGAATTGTTGATGCGCGGAACGTCTACCCGATTTGAGTCGCATTTTTTGTCGCTCGCGCTCGGCCTGATCGCGGCGATTATTTTCGTCGCACCTTATCCAACGAGCTTGAAGGCGCAGGCGCCGACGAACGCTGCGGAAGGGCCCGCGACCGACGCGCCGACGCCGGAACTCGTCGCGCGATTGATTCGTCACTTGGGCGATGCCGACTATTTGCTGCGAACCGACGCCGATCGGCAACTCTCGAAACTCGGCTCGGCGGCACGCAAGGAATTGGAACAGGCGGCCGTCGACCCGAATCCGGAAGTACGACTCCGCGCGAAAGAACTGTTGCAGAAGCTCAAAATCGAGGCGCTGTGGGAACCGGCGCAGTTTCGCTACGCGGCGAAAGGGACGCCTGCTTCCGAGGCCGTTGCGGCCCTCACCGAACAGACCGGCAATCACGTGTTGCTCGGCGATCAATACGGCGCCTTTGAAGACCGACCGATCGACGTCGCCTTCGAACCCGGCGACTTTTGGCCGACGATCGACGAAGTCTGTCGCTTGACCGGCAATCGCTTGCGGCCGCACTACGATTCGCGGCAACCCGGCCTGGTGCTGACGATGGGGAGCGCCGGTCATTATCCGATTGCCTACTCCGGACCGATTCGGGCTCAGATAACTTCAGCCCGTCGTGCGTTTAGCGAAGAACTCGACTATGAAACCGCGCGGACCGAAACGACGCACACGTTTCAGCTCAACATGCAGATGATGTGGGAAGATCGCTTGCGATTGACCGCCTATCGCTCGCAACCGGAGTTAGTGCTCGCGCGGACCGATGCGGGCACGACGATCGCCTCGACGCAACCGGCAGCGGTCGGCTGGAACGTGGCGGGCTCGGGGACGCGGCAGTTGACGATGAATCTGCGACTACATCCCCCGGCGACGGCGGCGACGAAGCTCGACCAACTGACGTTGAAGTGGGGCTTGATCGCCGTCGGCGATATGGCCGACTTGGAGATTAAGAACCTGTCGGCGAAGGAATCGTTCTATCAGGACGACGTCGAGTTGCGGATCGAAGAGTTCGATGAGTCAGCGACGCAGCGCTGCGAGCTGACGCTGCTGATCGTGCGCGACACGGTCGTCGCCGACCCGCAAGAAGCGTTCTTCCAAGAATGCGATTGGACGCTCGTCGATCAAAACGGCGTCGCCTATCGGAAGCAAGGTCAGACGAACAATCGCGACGAAGACGGGGCGCGAGTGAAGCTGACGTTCGTCGGCGAGAACGCCGAGAGCCGGCCGAAGTCGTTGAAGTTCAGCTATCCGAGGATTCGCTCGGAACGCGAAGTCGTGCTGACGTTTCGCGACGTGAAGCTGCCGAACGGGCGACCGGAATAGTTTGGTTATCGCGTCCCGGCAATCAACCGTTCGGCCAGCACTTCAAAAATGCGGCGGGCGACTTCTTCTTTTGAACCGCTGAACGCGCCGACGACGGAACCCGTGCGGTCGAGGATCTCGACGTTGTTCGTCGCGGCGTTCATTGCCTCGGGACCGTTGAGGACGATCAGGTCGCAGCTTTTCTTTTGTAGTTTTGTGATCGCACGATAATGGTGATCGTCGGTCTCGAGCGCGAAGCCGACGACCCACTGCGTTGATTGTCGCTCGTTCTTTTCGTGGCTGAGCGTCGCCACGATGTCGGGCGTTTCGATGAGATGCAGATTGATCGGCGCTCCGGTCTTGGCGATCTTGTGTTCTTCGACGCGAACCGGACGATAATCGCACGGTGCGGCGACGCCGATCAGGCCGTCGCAGGCCGCGAATTCGCGGCGGGCCGCCTCGAGCATCTCTTCCGTCGTCAGCACCCAGACGACCCGCGCGCCGGCCGGATACTCGACCTCGACCGGCCCGCTGACGACGACGACTTCGTGCCCGGCGTCGATCGCGGCCGCGGCGAGGGCGCGCCCCATGCGACCGCTCGAAGCGTTCGTCAGGTAGCGAACCGGATCGATGTATTGTCGCGTCGGTCCGGAAGTGAGCAGGATTTTCGCCATCGGTGATTTAGCCGCGGGGCTCGTCCCCGCGCTCCGCAGACACGCATCGATGAGCGACGCGTTTAATGACGAAGTTAAAGAGGTAGTTTGTCGATCGCTGCGCGGATCGCGTCGGGCTCGGCCATGCGGCCGGTGCCGGTTTGGCGGCAGCTCAGCCACCCTTCGCCCGGATCGACGAACTGCACGCCGTCGGCGCGAAGTTGCTCGACGTTCCGTTTCACGGCCGGCTTTGACCACATCGCGGAGTTCATCGCCGGAGCGACGAGGACCGTGCCGCTGAAAGCGAGGTACAGCGTGCTGAGCAGATCGTCGGCCAGACCGAGCGCCGCTTTGGCCATGAAGTCGGCCGTCGCGGGGACGATGCAAAGTAGCTTCGCGCGTTCGGCCAAGCCGATGTGCGCGCCGAGCGGGAACTCGGCGTTGTCGAACACCGTGCGATAGACCGGCCGGCCGGTAAGAGCTTCGAACGTCGGCGGACCGACGAAGCGACAGGCCGCCTCGGTCATGACGACGCTGACCCCCGCGCCGTCCTGCACGAGTCGGCTCACCAGGGCCGCGGTCTTGAAGGCCGCGATGCCGCCGGTGACGCCGACGATGATTTCGGTTCCGGCGCGCATAGGATTCCAAGCCTCATCCCCGCGCTTGCGCGGCGGGGCTGGTTGCGTTGCGATCCTTCGCCGATAGAAAGACTACAGTGCGTTGAGGTCGAGTTCCGGCGGGCCGCCCGCGGCGTCGGTCGCGCCGGTGATGCGGAGCGAACTCGTCGTGTCGAGGTAGATCTTGTCTTGCTGAATTTCCATCAGCACGATCTGCATCTTGTCGTTCGAGTTCGTGTCGATCAGCGGGCGAGCGCCGGCATTGAGCGCGACGAGCCGCTTTTGGATCAACGTCGAAAGCTTAAAACGGCCGCCGACCTTGTTGACGATCGATTCTTCACGCAGGGCATCGAGCATGGTTACCAGTCTCCGTTAACTTCTCAAAAGGGAACATAACTCGGCGGCGGCTCGATCGAGATCGTCGTTCGTGACGCGATGTCGATAGAGATGAGCCTGCTCAAGTTCGCGTCGGGCCGTGGCCAAACGCTTCTGCAATGCCGCTTCGGTCTCCGTGCCGCGTAAACGCAGTCGCAGTTCTAAATCTTCCGGCGAAATGGGCGCAATGAAGATCGTCACGGCGTCGGGATAGTGCCGCAGCACGGCCAGCGTCCCCTGCACGTCGATCTCTAATACTACCCACTTTCCTGCCGCAAGACGAGGGGCCACTTCGCTTTGCAGCGTGCCGTACCAGTCGCCGCGACCGAAAACCTCGAAACATTCGAGGAAATCGCCGGCCTGGCGACGTCGTTCGAACTCGTCCGGCGTAAGGAAATGGTAGTCGACGCCGTCGACCTCGCCGGGACGCGGGGACCGGGTGGTGGCCGAGACGCTCAGTTCCAGCGGCAGGCCGCTGTCGCTGAACATCCGTTTGAGCAGCGTCGTCTTGCCGGCGCCCGAAGGTCCGGAAACGACGATCAACTGGCCGCGTGGGGCGTCGGACATCGGCGCGACCTCTGCGGGCTACTCGACGTTTTGGATCATCTCACGGATCCGTTCGATGGCCGTCTTGGCTTCGATCACATGCCGCGAGATCGCGACGTCGTTCGCCTTCGAGCCGATCGTATTGATCTCGCGGAACATTTCTTGCGTAAGAAATTCTAGCTTACGCCCCGGGCTTTCTTCGGCCTGCATGAACTTTTCG
>CAMCTH010000366.1 GCA_945877965.1 Planctomicrobium piriforme
TCTCGCGTTGCTTGGCCCACTCTTCGATGATCGCCGGGCGGCTCATCCCCTTGAGTTCGTCGATGCGCGCCGTCGTCGGCTTGCCGGCCGCGCAGGCGTAACGAACCGTGACGTCGGACCAGAACTCGACGCGAACCGCATCGCCGGACTCGGCCGATGCAGGATTGAGTGACGCCGGCACGCCGCCGGGATGCAGCACGCCGGCCAACTTGCCCCGCGCGCCACGAACGACTTCGTCGATCTCGCTCAGCGTGTGGGCCGAGGTCTGCGTCATCCAGACGGTTTGCATGCCGCGCGCCGTCGACAACGGCAAGGCCGCCGTCGCCGCTTCCGAGGCCGCGAGTCCCGAGAGGGGTTCGGCCTCGAATGCCAGTGAGTAACGCAATTCCTCGTCCGACAGGTTCGCCACGTTGCCGATCGGCAAATCGAGCGTGCGGGTCCAGATATCGTTGCTCAGCACGAAGACCCGGCCGGGCGAACGCTTTTCATTCCCCAACGCCGCGACGACCGCCGCCACCGGATCGTCCGTCTCCGGCCGTTCGCGCACGCTCAGCGACGACGGTGCATCGGCCCGCGCCGAGCGAAACTCGGCCCGAATGACGCGATCGCGCGTGACGACGAGGAGCGTGGTGATGGAAGAGGTCAGCATGAAGCAGAGTCGCAGACGGTTACAGCAGAGCTAAGGAGTGGTGGTCGTCGTGACGGTCGAAGTGCGCAGAACCAGAAACTCCAAATTGTGAGTCGTTCCCGGCAACAGCGTGACGTAGGTCGTCGGTTGGTAGGCGGTGTAAGTGACGCCGACGGGAGGCGTGCCGGGATCAAATTGCACGCCGACGACGCGCGGTCCGGCTGCGAGCGGTAGGTTCGTCGTCGACAGCGCGGTCAGCGCGTCGTACGAAAAATGATGCACTTGGTCCGTTCCCAGCGTCGTGTCGCTCAATTTCGGCAACAGCGGCAACACCGGGCCCGACGGAATCGATCCGTTCCCATTCGGAAACGGGTTCGGAGCATAGAGCGTGACCGTCCCCGTCACCGGCAGCATCGTGCGGTGGTTGTCTTGATCGAGACCGTAGAGCGTGACGCAGAGACTGCTCGCCGCCAGGGTCGCATTGATCGTCGGGGGCAGGGCCGTCGACGTAGCGGTCGGGTTGCCCAAGCTTGACAGGATCAGACCGTCGCCCGAGGGCGTGACGGCCGCACCGCAATCGCGTCCCCAGCCGTCGACGAATCGATCGCCGCTCGCGAGTGATTTGACATACGGCCCGCGCCAGCCGCACGGAAGCTGCATGTTCCCTCCTTCGGGCGTAATAAAGTTGACGGCCTGATAGATCGGCAAATTCACACCGAGGGCCAAGTCGTTGTAGAACGCCTGCGGCGACGACACATCCGGCAGGCGGCCCATGTCGGCAACGAAGCCCGAGATCGAGTTCGCCCCGTTCACCGCGCCGGTCGTCAGCAAGCCGTTGCGAATCTCGTTCAACGTGCGCTGCGTCGACTCAAAGCGAGCCTGCTGCTCCACCGGTTCCAGCGATTGCACGGCGACCATCGTGAGCGCCGCCAAAATGGCGAGCACGATCAGCATTTCGAGCAAGCTGAAAGCGCGGCGCGCACCGCAGTCAAAGCGATGAAGACAGCGACGATGATTCTGAAACGAACGAAGCATCGCGCTTACTTCCATGCCTTGATTTGCAGGGCTAGGTCGTCGCCGGAGTTGAGCGTGCCGTCGACGTTCGAGGTCCACGTCGTGTTATCCAATCGACGATTAGGGCCCGCCGAAACGAGAAAGGCCGTGTACAGCGTCGAGCTACCGTGCGCCGAAGCCCGAATGATCGTGACGTACGGGCTCCCCCAAGGATCGTTGATCGTGTAGTCGCCGGCGTTGCCGTAGAGGTTCGTGAAGCCGTAGTCCGACCAAGTGCTCGTGTTGGTCGTATCGCTGGAGAAACGAACGTTGTTCGGGTTCGGATAGACCGTCGACTTGGTCATCACATAAGGCCCATTCCAACCGATTCGCACTTGCGGATCGTAGTCGCTCACGGCGACGTACTGCGTCGTCGGGGTCGAGACGTACTGATTCGGGTTCACGAACAGAAAGTGGAGTTGCGGCAGGGCCGTCGTCGAAGTGCCGGTGATTTGGGCCGTCGACGAGAGTCGCAGGCCGCTGTTGTCGAGGACGTTCGGTTGCGGGAACTTCCCCATGTCGGGCCAGTAACGATTGGCGATGACGTCGCGGAGTTCTTGCAGCGTCGCCTTGGCGACCGTCTTGCGCGTCTCTTCTTGCTGGTCCGACATGCCCGGCACGACCAGCGCGGTGAGGATCGCCAAGATCGAAACGACCATCACGAGTTCAAGCAGCGTGAGACCGCGACGCCGACGGCTCGGCAGTTGCAAGGAGCGAACGGCTGTTTTGGGGGAGTGCATATCGAGGACCTCAATATCTAGGGCAAGCGTTCGGGAGAGAGTCGTGTGTGTTATGAATTCACAGGACTGAACGAAAGCGATTAGTTGGCCGTGGAGTTGTTGTATTTGTCCATGTTCATCCGCTGCGACGTACCGTCGGGCAGGAAGCAGCCGACGTACTTGGCGGGAAATCCGGTCGTCGCGGTGGCACTAGGAATCATGAAAACGCAGAGCATGCGGGCATAGGTTTGCGTGGGATCAGCCGAGCTGATCAACGGCACATCGCGCGTCATCACACCTCGGATCGTCGTCATCCCGCCGAGCCCGAAGACGACGTATTGATGGTTTATGTTCGTCGTATCTATCGCTTCCAGGTGCTGGAGACAGAACTTGCTATTTGCATACGCACCTTCTGTGGCTGCGTTGGTGAACGTTGCAACCTTCCCGCCGTCGGCCAGCTTACGAGAGACCGGGACAAACTGATTCGGAGAGGTTCCCGTGCCGGTTTCGACGGCGTCAAAGACGTTCATAATGCCGGCTGTCGATAAACTGTCGACCTGAGTCAGCGTCAAAGGCAGGGACGTTTGCAGTAAGGCGTTCGTGCCGGGACCTAGCGTCGAATGCAGCTTCAAGAACAAATTTTGATCGGTGCTATTCAGCAGCGAGTCCCAGCCGTCGGGGAACTTTTCGAATCGCGTCGCATAGGTGCTGACGGCGCGATTCACGTCGCTGACGACTGTGGCGTTCGTCGAGGCGTTGGTCTGATGCCCCAGGCCTTCGATCAGCGGCACAACCATCCCCGACAGGACGACGAGGATCGCCAACACGACGACCAACTCCAGGAGCGTCAGCGCACGACGAAGCCCGGGGCTGCGCCGATCCGCGTTTGAGGTGCTTTTGCAATACGATTGCATCTAACTACGCTATGCAACTTGAACTGGAATGTCAATCACGCTCAATCTGTATCTCACACGTTCTTCATTCATCTCAAATAAGCCGCCCGGGCGGCCCCAAGGACCGCCCGGACGACGATACATGCCTTAGTTATTGGCCGAGTTAAAACTGTCCACATTCTGTCGCGATGTTGTGCCGTCCGGCAAAAAGCAACCGACATACTCGGCCGGGAAGATGGCGGCACCCGTCGAACCTGCCGCCGGAATCTTGTAGACCGCCAGCATTCGCGCGTAGTACTTCGATGGATCCGCCGACTGAACGAGCGGGATCTCGTTGATCGTTTGGCCCTTGATGTTCGTGGGGCCGCCTAATCCACAGACGACGTACTCGTAGGAGAACACCAAGTTCCCCTTCTTATCTTTTCGATACTGATTCAGGCTGAAAGCATTGTCGATAAACGTACTTCCGTGGCCGGAGGTGATGTTGTCCTTGATTAGGGTGACCACCTTCTTGCCGTCGGACAAAAACCGGAACACCGAGCTGTTATCACTCGGTGCCGAAGTCCGCGATTCATCGGCGTCGTGAAAGCCCGTAATTCCGGCCTGCTGCAAACTCTGCGCTTGGCCGGCATCGAGCGTGGCGATCTGCAATCGCGGATTGGTCGAATCGGTCGAGGTGAACGCCGCCAAGATAATCGGGTGCAGCTTTGTGAATGCCGTATCGGTCGAGTTCAGCAGGGAGTCCCAACCCGACGGATGCGTGTCCTTATATCTTGCGTTGTACAAACCGACCGCCCGATTCACGTCGGAAACGATGGAGGCGTTCGTTGCGGAGTTGCTTTGTGAAGCAATTCCGCTGAGGCGCGGCACGACCAGGGCCGCCAAGGCGGCCAGGATGACCAACACGACGACTAGCTCAATTAACGTCAAACCGGCACGACGATGACGTGCGAGCGGCACTTGAAAAGACAAACTCATTCCCAACTCCTCTTGATATCGAGATACAGTATCACTTAGACAGCGAGGCCATTGCAACCCTCTAAGTTGTTCGCAATTGCGAACTTCGAAAGGGCGCAGGCACGCCGCGAAGCCGCAGAACCACCCGCTTGGGGTGGAGGCGGTCGGCGTACCGACGACGTCCAAGAGACGGAAACCAACCGATTTCGCCAAACGAAACAGGTCGTTTCCTAGCCGCGCCACGGCGGCGGATCGGGAGGAGCAAACGAGGGAACCAGAGGATCGGTCGCGACGAACTCCGTCAGCGAGCGAATGCACGGCTCGAAGGCCGGCGTAGAGAGCGGAGAAGCAGGAGCCAAACTGATCGGCACATTGTTCCAGACCGGGACCGCGCCGCCGCAGCGACCGGCATCGAGGGCCGAGACCCAAACGATCGACGACTTCGAATCCGCCACCGGCCCGGTCGAGTTGGACGACGTCCCGGTGGACTGGGCCGCAGTCGACTTGTGCGAGCAGCAACCGCGCGAACCCGCCGGCGTCGCCGACTCGCGTGCGGCCGCGACGATGACGTAGGCCGGCGGCGTTACGTCGTGCGCGGCAGCCCAGGCCAGCTTTTCGCTGTTCGTGTGGCAGCAGCACGATTTCCAGCACTGCTCGGCCGTATTGCAACCGCAGCGATGAGCCTGGCAAGGAAACGGCATGCCGCCGATTTCGACCGTCGACGGCAGCGGCAACGGAATGCCGAGGGCCGTGGCGGCGTACGTCGCGACCAACAGCCACGCCGTCGCAAGACGCGAGGCTGAGCGAAGTCGTCGGAGCGTACGTTGCCGCAGCATGAGCCGCCAAATCCCCGTCGACTGGCTGAAAAGAGCGGCCGACGATTTGAGACCGGTTGGGAGGATTAATCATGCTAACCCCCGCCACACCCCGAGTAAAGCAGCGACCGACGAGCGACGGCTGCCCCGTCCGCCGTCGTCGATCGTCGCATTTAACCCGAGAATGCCTGCCACACGTTACCCCTCGCGCGAAGCGCTCTCGTGGAACTGGCGAATGTGCGCCTCGCCGCTCGACGGACCGGTGACGTCGTTTCCGGCGGCCGCCTCGTAGTAAGCCGTCACTGCGCCTT
>CAMCTH010000367.1 GCA_945877965.1 Planctomicrobium piriforme
ACGACGCCCAGCGCCGCTTTCCATTGCGGACTAAACGTCCACGTGCCGATACCGCGGCCGAGAATGCGGATGCTGTTGTGATCGACGTATTGAAAGTCGGTGTAAACGCCGACGCTGATGGCGAGGTCGGCCCCTAAGCGTTTCTGTTGACCGAACTGCGGCTGCCAACTGAGTTGCCCAAAGGCGTCGTACACCGTCCCCGGCAAGTTCTGCGTCACGCCCGCCGCTGGGCCTTGCAGAAAATGGAAATTGAAGCCGGGCGTAAAGATGAGCGGCGCGATGTTCTGGTTGTAGAAAAACGGAAACGCCATCGACGTCGCGAGGTCGACGTTCGTCATGCCGAAGTGCGTCCCCGACCCGCCGGAGAGCCACGATGTGCGGAGCGATACGTTTTGGATCAACTTCGTTTGCGGCGCCGTCCAATCTTGGAACGGATAGCCGAGTCCGGTGCCGGGTTGCGTCGGGGCGGCATTGAACGTCGGCGCGTTATACGGCGACGCGTTGTAGGGCGGCAGAGCCGGAGGGGGCGCAGACGCAGCCCCGGAAGCGGCGTAAGGATCCCACGGTTGCAACGGCGGCGCGATCGGTGCCACGCCGCTGTTCACAAATCCGCCCGAGGTCGGCGGTAACGACGGTTGCGGCGTTGCGCCGAACGGATTTGTCGGCGCGGAGTACGGATACGTCTGTGCAACGACCGGCTCGGTCACGGCGAAAATTGCCGCTGTAGCGAGGACCCGAATCAAGTTGTCGCACGATCGACCGCGCATCGCAATTCGGTCCGACTTGGGTGTGCGGAGTAGGGCAAGACGTGAGGATGGGGCGGAGTTAAATACCGGCGCGGCTTGCGCGGGTCAAGGTCGGGTGACGATTCGGCAAGCTCTGTCATCCATTTCGCGGCAGTTCGGCCCGTTGGCAGACTCCCCATCGGCCGACTAAGATAGGAACTTCGCCGGCGGTGCCGGCAGTTTCTCTTCAACGGAAGGAGCGTGGATGTCGACGCAGCAATTGCCCCCCGAGGTGTTCGCCGAATTGCAGGCTCGTAAAAAGACCTTCCGCGAAGAGGCTCATGCCGCCCGCAACGCGCTGACTAATAAAGACGAGCTCAGCCAGACGATCTGCGAGAAGTTTACCGCGCTGCCCGAGTACCAGTCGGCCGGCACGGTGATGTACTACGTCGACGTCCGGAGCGAAGTCCGCACCCGCAATTACTTGGCGACCGCGCTGACCCACGGCAAGCGGATCGTCGTGCCGTACTGCGTCGACGGTGAGTTGGAGCTCTTCTTGTTGGAAGACATGAACGAGTTGGAAATCGGGGCGTACAAAATTCTCGAACCGCGGAAAGAACTCCGCGACCTCGCCGCGAAGAAAATTCGCCCCGACGAACTCGATCTGATCATGGTCCCTGGCGTGGCATTCGATCGTCGCGGCGCGCGGATGGGGCACGGCTTCGGATACTACGACAAGTTGCTCGAGCACTCGCGGATGGATTGCCCGCTGGTGGCGTTGGCTTTCGAATGCCAGTTCTTCCCGGAGATCCCGACGATGGCGCATGACATCTTCATGGACAAGATCATCACCGAAGCGGCCGTGTACGAACGAACGCTGCCGGGCCGGAACAGCAAGTAGCTATCGGATTGGCGAGCCGGGGGCGCAAGCCCCCGGATGTATTCGGTACTTGTTTAAGCAGTGTTGCCAACAGAATCCGCGGGCTCGCGTCCGCGGCTCGCCTTACTCAATTACGAACAGGGAGAGTTCACGGTGTCCGAGGCTCGATTTAAAGCGTTGGTCGACGACACGTACGCCGAAGCGTTTCGCAGCATCTATGCCGAGGTGCTCATCACAGCCCGCGATCGCGTGTGGCTCGATCATGCCGTCAACGCGGCGACGGGGAATGCGTCGAGCACGATCTTCTGCGATTGCGAAGCGGGCCTCGATCGTTACGTCGGACCCGGCGGCGACGAATCGTTCGCCACGCCCGACGGCCGCCCCGGCGCGATCGTGCAGTTCCACGTCCCGCGGTTCCGCAAGGACCGCGTCGAAGCGATCGAACGCTCGCTGTTGGTTCGCTTGAGCCAGAACGTGCTCACCTGTCCGACGGCCGCCTGCTTCAATTTGCTCGACACTGATCCGTACTTGAAGCTGGGTCGCAAGATCGCGTTCTTCGGCGATCATCATCAGTTTCGCGACGTCCGCCATGACCGTCGCGTGTGGGTCATTCCGATTCTCGGCGGCGAGTTCACAATCGACCGCCGCTTCGGTTTCACCGACGGCCTCATGGGAGGCAACGTCTGGTTCTTCGGCGAGTCGGTCGATTCGGCCCTCGACGCCGCCGTGCGAGCTCGCGATGCGGCGGCACACGTCCCGGGCGTCATCCTGCCGTTCCCCGGCGGCGTGGCTGGCAGCGGTTCGAAAGCCGGCAGCAGTTACAAGTTCACGATCGCCAGCACCTACGCCGAGTTCTGCCCGACGCTGCGCGAGAAGCTCGGTGACCAGTGCAAGTTGCCGCCCGGCGTGAACTCCGTGATGGAAATCATCCTCAACGGCCGCGATCTGCCAACGATCATCGAAGCGACACGTCACGCCGTCGCCGCCGCACTCGACACGCCGGGCCTGATCCGCATCTCGGCTGGCAACTACAACGGTCGCCTAGGGAAAAGTTTCATCTATCTGCACCCGGAAAGTCAGCCGGCCCCACAACCGGCGTGAGTGCCGATATTCTTGGCGAGCCGGGGGTGCAAGCCCCCGGAATGATCCGGCCGAAAATGGTGAATCAAAACCCGGTGGCTTGCGTCCCCGGCTTGCCTATCACGCGATGCGCCGGTCAACCGTCACGCCTTTGGCGACTTCGCGCTGACAAAACTCATCAAATCGCGCGTCCCAACGACGCGGGCCGACGACAACAATTCGCCGGCCCCGAAGCCCGCCGCTTGGCCTTGTTGCAGGGCAAAGGCCTTCACTCGTTCGAAGACGTGCGCCTTGGCGGGCGGAAACTGTGTGGCGTAGCAACGAATGCTCGCCAGCTTCGTCTCTAACGTCTCGGTGATGTCGACCACGAAGTGAGCCGGTCCCGGCGGGATGCCGAGCGTGCCGAAGTTGAGCGTGTAATACAGCAGAGTCGGAATGTTGTGGACGGGCAGGTGATCGAAGTGCTCGTCCCACTTGCAGAGCCGCGAATAGAAAACGGCCGCTTCCGTAATGTGGACTGCCTGCAAGTGGTCGGGCGAGGCAAGCGGCGTCTTATCGCCGAAGCCCAAAATGACCTGCGGCCGATACTTCCGAAAGACCTTCGCCAGCGCGACCCGGGCTTCGAACGAATCAAACAACCGTCGATTCGGCAGATCCAATTGCACGCGGACATGCGCACCGAGCGTCTCGCCCGCGCGGCGAGCTTCTTCCATTCGTTCCGCCGGGCCGGAGGAATGCGGCGTCGGTTCGCCGTCGGTCAAATCGACGATGCCGACCTTGTAGCCCTGCCGGACGAGTTGAGCCAACGTCCCGCCGCACGCGATCTCCACATCGTCGGGATGCGCCCCGACGGCGATGACGTCGAGTTGTTCGTAATGCTGCGTCATAGACGTCTCCGCAAATAATGCGACCGTTAGCTCGCAGGCTTCCGTTAACTTGTCGGCTTCACGGCCGACACGACGAACGTCGGATTCAAAGCGTCGAAGCGAATTCGTTCCAATTGAAACGTGCCGCGGGCCAGGTTGACCATCAGCACCCGCGCATCGCCTGCTCCACGTTGCAGTGCGGCATGAATCTCGGCCAAGTTCTCGATGCTCCCCGAGTTGACGACGATCCGACCCCCCGGCTTCAGTCGCGTCAGCACCTGCTCGACGACGCGACCCACTTCGCGACCCAACCCGCCGACGAACACGGCGTCCGGGTCGGGCAGATCGGTTAGCGCCTCGGGAGCTCGCCCAAGAATCGGCACTAGGTTCTTCACGCCGAACCGCTCGGCGTTCGAGACGATCAGGCCGTAATCTTCGGGATCCATTTCGATTGCGTAGACCGTGCCGGCCGCGGCGATCTGCGCCGCTTCGACGCCGACCGATCCGCTCCCCGCACCGACGTCCCAAACGATGCTCCGCGGCCCCAGGTCGAGTTCGGCGATCGCCATCGTCCGTACCTCGGCCGACGTGAGGAGTCCCTTCTTCGGTCGCGATTGCAAGAAGAGTTCGTCCGGGTTGCCAAACAGTCGTCGCCCGATCGACTCGACCGGACGATCAGGAACGTTCGGTTTGCGTACCAAGATCATCACGTTCAGCGGAGCGAAATCTTGCTCGGCCAACTCGGCGAGTTCGCCTTGCGTCACCCGCTCGTCGGGCGAGCCGAGATTCTCGCAGACGTAGCCGGTGTAGTAGTCGATGCCCCGCTTCAATAGCTCGGCCGCAATCTTGCGCGGCGGCGAAGTCTCGCTCGTGAAGAGCCCGACCTTCTCGGCGGTGCGGATTCGTTCTAACACCGGCTCGAGCGCGTGATTGGCGAGGTTCGTCAGATATGCTTCGTCCCAATTCTCTTTCACCCGCGCGAAGGCGAGCTGCATGCTGCTCACGTGCGGCAGGACCTCGAATCGTTCCTTGCCGAGCTTCTCGCACAGGAATCGGGAGATGCCGTAGAAGAGTGGATCGCCCGAGACGACGACGACGGCCGAGCCTTTTCCTTGCGACAGGTGCGTCGACAGGGCGGCGACGATCGGGTCGAGATTCGCCCCGATCGAGACCCGCATCGCCGGGGTCTTGGGGAGGAGCGTCAGCGTTGGTTCGGCCCCGACGAGCAAGGCTGCTTGTTCGATTCGCTGTCGCGCGCCGGCCGTCACGCCGTCGAGTCCGTCGTCGCCGATGCCGATGACATAAATCTTTTCGTGGGTCGCCAAGGGAGCGGGTCCTTCGCAGGGTGGCGGAAAAAACGAAGCCGACGCCGCATTGTTCAGGGGGTTCCGAAGGGTGTCAAGCACGCCGGCTCGTTGAATCGCGGTACGCGGCGCGGTACAGTCGCACGTTCGCTTTCGTCCCCTACCACCGTGCATGACGATCTCTATGCCCCGCGTACTTGTCACGCCGCCGATCCTGGGTCGCGGCAACGGACCGTATTTCGATGTGCTGCATCGGGCCGGATTTGAAGTCGTTTATCCGACGGCCGACGCCGAATTTGGCAAAGCCGATAGTTTGGTCAGCCAACTCAACGGCATCGACGCCGTGCTGGCCAGCGTCGAGCCCTACACCTGTAGCGTGCTCGAACGATCGAAACTGAGGGTCGTGGCGCGCGTCGGGGTCGGCTACGACTCGGTCGACGTGCCGGCGGCGACCTCCTGCGGAATTCCGGTTGTGATTACGCCGGGGACGAACGAGCACTCGGTTGCCGAGCAGGC
>CAMCTH010000368.1 GCA_945877965.1 Planctomicrobium piriforme
GACATGCCGACGACGTCGCCGCCGATGATCCGCAGAAAGCGATACTCGGCGCGGGTCTCGTAGTTCGGACCCTTGAGCGCGACGTACACGCCGCGGTGGGCGACGAAGTTTTCTTTCCGCGCGATTTCGAGCGAGCGGTCGATCAACTCGCGGTCGTACGCTTCGCTCATGTCGGGGAAGCGCGGGCCCAACGCTTCGTCGTTGTAGCCGAGCAGCGGGTTGTCCCCCATCAGGTTGATGTGGTCCTCGATCACCATCACGTCGCCGACGCTGTAGTGCGGGTTCATTCCGCCGGCGGCATTCGAGACGATCAGCAACTCGATGCCGAGCTTGTGCATCACGCGGACCGGCAGCGTCACCTGCTTCAGCGGGTAACCTTCGTATGAATGAAAACGCCCCTCCATCGTCGCGACCGGCACGCCGTTGCAGAGGCCGCAAACGAGTTGGCCTTTGTGACCCAAGGCCGTGCTGCGCGGGAAGTGCGGGATCTCGTGATAGGGAATGACCGCCTCGGCCTCGACTTCGCGCGCGAACCCGCCGAGCCCGGTGCCGAGAATAATGCCGACCTTCGGCGTACACTTCCACTTGGATTGAATGTAGGCGGCCGCTTCGTCGATCTTGGGGCGGAGGTCGAGCATGGGAATATCCAGGGGACGACGGTGACGCGAACAGCCGCGGGTATACACCCGCGGCTAACCAAGATCGCGACGAAATCCAGAATCGCCGATTGTACCGTGCCGCGGGACGCCGGAAACCGTCCGCCCGACGCCCCTCCCCTAACTGCGGCCGGCTTTGATAGAATGACCGGTTCGCACAGGTCATCCTCTCACTCGTCCGGAAAGAGCCGCCGCATGGGCCAGCAGTATATCTTCCAAATGCAGGGCGTTACGAAGAAGTTCCTCGGTCAAACCAAGGAAGTCTTCAAAGACGTGTGGCTCTCGTTCTATCCCGGCGCCAAGATCGGCGTCCTCGGCCGCAACGGCTCGGGCAAAAGCACGCTGCTCAAGATCATGGCCGGCTTAGACAAAGAGTTCGAAGGCAAGGCCGAGCTGACGCCCGGCTTCACCGTCGGCTATGTGCAGCAAGAGCCGCATCTCAATCCGAACAAGAACGTCTGGGAGAACGTCCAAGAGGCGGTCCAAGGGACGCGCGACATTCTCAACCGCTACGACGAAATCAACATGAAGCTCGGCGAGCCGATGTCGCCCGAGGCGATGGACAAGCTCCTCAACGAGCAGGCCAAGGTCCAAGACAAGATCGACACGCTCAACGCCTGGGAACTCGATCGGCAGGTCGAGATCGCCATGGACGCCATGCAGTTGCCGCCGGGCGAAGCCGACGTGACGAAGCTTTCCGGCGGCGAGAAACGCCGCGTCGCTTTGTGCAAGATGCTCCTCTCGAAGCCCGACTTGCTGCTGCTCGATGAACCGACGAACCACTTGGACGCCGAGAGCGTGAACTGGCTCGAACATCACTTGGCCGCGTACGAAGGAACGATCGTGGCCGTGACGCACGATCGTTACTTCTTAGACAACGTCGCCCAGTGGATTTTGGAACTCGACCGCGCGCGGGGCTTCCCGTTCGAAGGGAACTACACCAGCTGGCTGCAACAGAAGCAGAAGCGGATCGAGCAAGAAGAGAACACCAAGACCGCCCGCTCGAAGGCCCTGGAACGCGAATTGGAGTGGATTCGCTCGTCACCGAAAGCGCGGCAAGCCAAGAGCAAGGCCCGTATTAGTGCCTACGAAACGATGGCGGCTGAACAGATGATCGACGCCGAATCCGATTTCGAAATCCAGATTCCGCCGGGGCGAAAGCTCGGCGACCTGGTCATCGAAGCGGAAAACATCTCGAAGTCGTACGGCGACAAGGTGCTGTTCGAGAACCTCAGTTTCCGCCTGCCGCCGGGCGGGATCGTCGGCATCATCGGCCCGAACGGGGCCGGCAAGACGACGCTCTTCAAAATGCTCACCGGCTCGGAAAAGCCCGACACCGGCTCGCTCAAGATCGGCGAAACGGTCGAGCTCGGCTACGTCGACCAGAACCGCGACTCGCTCGATCCCGACAAAACGGTTTGGGAAGAGATCTCGGACGGGCTCGATCACATCGAGATGGGGGGCAAGAAGATCAACAGCCGCGCGTTCGTCGCCCGGCTGAACTTCAACGGCACCGACCAACAGAAGAAAGTCGGCGTGCTGTCCGGCGGAGAGCGCAACCGCGTCCATTTGGCCAAGCTGCTCCGCCGCGGCTCGAACACGCTGCTGCTCGACGAACCGTCGAACGACTTGGACGTCGACACGCTGCGAGCGCTGGAAGAAGCGATCACGAACTACGCCGGCTGCGTCGTCGTGATCTCGCACGATCGCTGGTTCTTGGATCGCCTGGCGACGCACATCTTGGCGTTCGAAGGGGACGGCTACGTCCACTGGTGCGAAGGAAACTTCCAGACGTACGAAGAACAACGCAAGCGCCGCCAAGGCCTCTCGGCCGACGAACCGCATCGGTTTAAGTACAAAAAGTTGCAACACTAGGAAACGAGTGGCTAGTGGTCAGTTGCCAGTGGCCAGTTCGACAAGACTCGCGTTATCCCAACTAGCCACTGACCACTAGCCACCAACCACTCCAAACCCATGACCATCCTCAACACCGGCTCGAACAAAAAATTCTCCTCCGGCTGGGAGAACATCTTCAGCGGCAAAGAGACGAAGAAAAAAGAATCCGTCGCCGCCGTCACGAAGGTGACGAAGAGAGCGCCGGTCAAAAAGACGACGCCGAAGAAAAAACCCGCCGCCGCGACAAAGCCTGCCAAGAAGTCGAAGAAGAAGTAGACAACATCGCGCTCCGTCTCTCCCCGCTTAGCCCGGTCGTCCTCGACCGGGTCATCGCGCGGCAAATCGTGAAACATCGCCGCGAGGACGCGGCGGCTAAGCGGGTTGCGATTGAGATCGCGTCCTACGCAAACAACTCCGCACTCATCGTTTTCACCGCGCCGACCTTCGGGCGGAACGCCATCTGGCCGATCACATCGCGCTCGACGTTGATCCCCGGCGCGACTTCCGTCAGTTCCAGCCCTTCCGCGGTCAGTCGGAACACGGCCCGCTCGGTGACGAACAGCACCTCTTGTCCCACCTCGCGGCTCCGGGCGGCGCTGAACGAAATCAGCTCGACGGCCTCGACGAACTTGCGAACCCGCCCTTCGCGGACGATCTTGAGCTTCCCCAAGTCGTACGACAGCGTGAGTCCCTCGGCGGTAAAAGTACCGCAAAACACGACCTTCCGCGCCGTCTGCGTGATGTTCACGAACCCGCCGACGCCGGCAAATCGATTGCCGAACTTGGCGACGTTCACATTGCCGGCCCCGTCGATCTCCGCCGCTCCGAGCGCAGCGAAATCGAGCCCGCGACCGTCGTAGAAATCGAACTGCGCCGGCGAATCGATGATCGCTTGCGGATGTCGACTCGCGCCGAAGCTCAGGCCGCCGGCGGGTCGACCGCCGATCGGACCGCTCTCGACCGTCAACGTCACGCTGTTCAGCAAGCCGCGATCGGCCGCCACTTCGGCGATCCCCTCGGGCATACCGATTCCCAAGTTGCAAATCGCCCCCGGCGGGATTTCTTCGCAAGCCCGACGGGCGATGATCCGGCGTTCGAGCGGCATCTCGGCGAGCGCCGCCTGCGTCGAGGCTTGCGTCAGGTAATGATCGTACGGCGTGGCTGCGCGGCAGTAGTCGGGGTTCATCGCTTCGGCAAACGTCTGCTCGTGCTCATGCTCGCCGGCGACGACGACTCGATCGACCAAGATCCCCGGCACGCGCACCCGATGCGGCGGCAGCGGTTCGTCGAGCACGCGCTTCACTTGGGCCAAGACGATGCCGCCCGAGTTGTGCGCCGCCTGCGCGATCGCCAGCGCTTCGCCGATCATCGCCTCTTCGTCCATCACAAGATTGCCGAAGCCGTCGGCCGCCGTCGCGCGAATCAGCGCGACGTCGATCGGAAACGACTTGTACCAAAGCCACGTCTTGCCGCCGAGTTCGACCCGCTCGACCAAGCCCGGCGGCGTTCGATCGTTCAACCGTCCGCCTTGTTGTGCGGGATCGATGTACGTCCCCAAGCCGATGTGCGTGATGCAGCCGGGTCGGCCGGCCGCGATGTCGCGAAAGAGTTGGCAGACGACCCCTTGCGGTAAGTTATAGGCCTCGATCTTGCCGTCGAGCGCGAGCCGCCCGAGCTTGCGAGCCAAGCCCCAGTGCCCGCCGACGACACGCTTCAGCAACCCTTCGTGCCCCAGGTGATCGACGCCGCGCCAGCCGCCGTCCCCCTGCCCCGCGGCATAGACGAGCGTCAGATCGCGCGGCAGGTCGGTCGCCAAAAAACGATGCTCGAGCGCGGCGGTCAGCGCCTCGGGATGGCCCGCTCCGACGAACCCGCCGGACGCGATCGTCGCGCCGTTGCCGATCAACGCGACGGCCTCGTCGGCTGAGCAAATTTTCGGAGCGCGGGATGTCATCGGAATTACGGCTGGCATAAGATTAGGAACCCAGGAAAGTGAATACACCCTACCAAGATCGTCACTCACCGCGGCTTGCGCGTCAAAAAAGTTACAATAATTAACCCCTGACGCCGCCGCGGCGAATTGCAGTTCTCGCCTCACCCTATCTCACCGGCATCGTCCCTCATGAACAACCACCCTCAGACCATGTCCTCCTCGATTTTTCGGTTTGGTGCGTTAGTGCTCTGCGTCGTTTTCGTTGGAAGCGATGTCGGAATAGGCACGGCCGCCGACGGTCCGCCAGCGGGTAAGTCGAAAGGGCCGCTGATTGAGCAGGCCGCCGCGTTGCGCATGGCGCTGCTCAGCCCCGATCCGGCCGTCCGCGTCGAAGCCGTTCGCGCCTTGCCGCATAACGCCGCCGCGCGATTGTTGCGGCCCGAGTTGCTCGCCGCGCTGAAAGACTCGAACGGCGAAGTGCGCGAATGGGCCGCGACGGTCCTCGGACCGCAAGGGGCCGACGCCGTCGACGCCGTGCCGCAGTTGATCGTGCAGTTGCAAAGCGACTCGGTGAACAAAGCCCGCGAGACGGCGGCCCGCGCCCTGGGACGGATCGGCAAGGCGACGCCGACGGAGCGTCGCGCGATACCGGCGCTAGAGAAGGCGGCAACCGACGATGCCGACTCGGTCGTCCGCGTCGTCGCTCTCGGGGCGCTGGCGCTGATCGAACCCGACTCGCGAGCGCGGATCGACGCCGTTGCGGCGTATCTCACGCACGCCGATCCGCTGACCCGCATGAAGGCGGCCCACTCGCTCGGCTACTTGATGGAGAAGGCCCAATCGTCGGGCCCGGCGATCGCCCGCGTGTTGCAACAGGC
>CAMCTH010000369.1 GCA_945877965.1 Planctomicrobium piriforme
CACGCCGGAAGGGATCGCCGTCGGTCTCGGTACGCGGGTGCAGAGCATCCAAACCGAGTTCAGCCAAGGGGCGTTCTCGACGACGAACAATCCTCTCGATGTGGCGATCGAAGGACGCGGCTTCTTCATCGTCCAAGACCCGGCGACCGGCCAGAACATGTATACCCGGGCCGGAAACTTCGCCGTCAACTCGCAGGGGACGCTGGTAATCGGCTCGGCTCAGACGGGCCGCGTCGTCACGCCGCAGATCCAGTTCCCGCAAGATGCGCTGAACGTCGTCATCAGTCCGGAAGGGATCGTGTCGTACAACCAGCAAGGAAGCACCGCGTTTCAACAAGCGGGCCAACTGCAGTTGGCGACCTTCTTGAATCCCGAAGGCTTGCTGAAGCAGGGCGAAAACCTGTTCACGGAAACGCAATCGTCCGGGGCTGCCACGCAAAACAATCCGGGCATCAACGGCGCCGGAACCGTTCGTCAGAACACGTTGGAAATGTCGAACGTCGAGCCGGTTCGCGAACTGATCGACCTGATCACGACGCAACGCTCGTTCGAGTTGAACTCGCAAGCGGTGCAAGCCGGCGATCAGGTGCTGCAACTCATCTCGAACCTCCGTCGCTTCTAGTCGTAACCGCCTGCTTCGTCGTCGCGATCGTCCTGCGAGTAATTTCTCATGCAAGTTTGCCGACTCCCGCTCGTCGCCGTCCTGCTACTGTCGCTCTGCGGCAGTCTGTCGGCCGCCGAGTTGCGTCTCAAGCCGCAAGCTCGCTGCAACAGCAGCGTGGTACGGTTGGGCGACGTGGCCGACGTCTTCTCCGCCGAGAAGTGGCAGATCGACCAACTGTCGGCCATCGAACTCGGCCCCGCGCCGACCGCCGGGACGAAGCGCTTCATCCGGGCTCGCGAAGTGCAAGACGCCCTGTGGATGCGGGGCGTGAACCTGTCGCTGCATCAATTCTCGGGCGTCGATCGGATCGAAGTGAACGGCCCCGGCGAACCGGTTGTGGTCGTCGAGAAGCCGAAGGCGCGTCTCGACCAAGGATCTCGCGAGCGGGCGAATCGTCAAGTCGTCGAGGCCGTGACGAAGTGCCTGCAACGTCAAACCGGTGGCGAAGATCCTTGGAAAGTAGTCGTCGAACTTAGCGAAGAGCAAGCGAGCCTACTGACTGAGACGCCGGGTCGGATCGTGGCCGAAGGGGGCTTGGCTCCCTGGACCGGTTCGCAATCGTTCTCGATTCGCGCTGAGGATGGTAATGAAAAAGTTCGCTTCGTCGTCGAGACGGAAGTGACGTTGCCGCCGGTCGTTGTGACGTTGGTTCGCAGCGTGCCGGCCGGCACGATTTTGCATGCCGCCGATCTCGTGCTCAAGCCGGTCGTCGGCTTCAACCAAAACATGCAGCCGTTCCATCGGATCGAAGACGTCGTCGGCCAAGAGACGACCTGGGCCGTTCCGGCCGGGACGATTTTGGGTCGTTCGAGTCTTCGTCGGCCGTTGGTCGTTCGTCGCGGCGATGCGGTCACGTTATATGCTCGCTCGGCCGGCTTGCGAGTTCGCACGACGGTGCGAGCCCGCGAAGACGGCGGCCTGGGCGATCTGATCGCCGTCGAATCGTTCTCTTCGCGCGAACCGTTTTATGCTCGCGTGACGGGGATTCAAGAAGTCGAAATCTACGCCGCTCCGGCCGAAGCGTCGCCCAAGAAGGCCGCGACGACCGGGATGCTGGGCACGCCTGCCGCTACGCAAGGAGCCGTTCGATGAAGTTACGTCTCGCGTTGTCGTCGTTTGCCTTCGGGTTGTTCTGCGCCGTTCCGGATTCGGCTTGGGCGCAACGTGCGAGCTTGTATCAAGCTCAAACATCGGCCCAGCCGCTAGTGCTCGAGAACCACTCGTGGCTCTATGTGCAGATGCCGCCGGTCCGCGAACTGCAAATCAACGATCTGATCACGATCATTGTCAAGCAATCGTCGCAATCGGAAAGCGAAGGCAAGCTCGCTCGTATCACGCAGTCGAACATCGACATGCGATTGCACGATTGGTTTCGCCTTGACGGCTTCGGCATCAAGCTCGATCCGCTGTCGGGCGGCGACCCGCGCGGTCGCGGTCAGCTGGACGGCCAACTCCGCACGACGGCCGACTTGGAAACAACCGCGAACATTCGCTTCACCATTACCGCAACGGTCGTCGATATTCGGCCCAACGGAAACGTCGTGCTCGAAGCTCACAGCATGATCCAAGACAACAACGAAGTCTGGGAAGCCTCGCTGACGGGCATCGTCCGCCGCGAGGACGTGCTGCCGAACAACACGATCTTCAGCGAGAAGATCGCCGAGTTGAGCATCCACAAACGCGAAACCGGTCACGTTCGCGACGCTTATCGTCGCGGCTGGGCGTTGAAGTTCTACGATGCGATCAAGCCGTTCTAGTGCGATGCAGACGACCGATTCGAACTGAGTGTTAGGAAGAGAAGGGAACCGACGACGATGCGAGCCCGCCTGCTGATGACGATGACGCTCATCCTAGCTGTACAATGCAGCTATGCCGCGGCCGCCGTCCGTTTGAAAGACATCTGCCGCGTGAAGGGGCAGGAGACCAACTCACTTCAAGGGTTGGGTTTGATCGTGGGTCTCAAGGGAACCGGCGACGGCGGTCGCTACCTGCCGACGATTCGCAGTCTGGCGACCGTCATGCAGTACATGCGGAACCCGGCGATCGGCGGGGCCGACGAACTTCGCGACGCGACGAACGTGGCGTTGGTGATGGTCACCGCAACGGTCCCGGCCGGCGGGGCTCGCCAAGGGGATCAACTCGATTGCTACGTCAGCTCGATCGGCGCCGCGAAGAGCTTGGTCGGCGGTCGGTTGTTTCTGGCCGCTTTGCAAGGGCCGGACATCGATAGCCCGAAGATCTACGGTTTCGCCGAAGGGATGATTCATATCGACGATCCGGTCACGCCGACCGTCGGCCGGATTCACGGCGGCTGCCGCTTGGAAGAAGACTTCTTCAATCCGTTCGTCGATCAAGGCCGGATCACGCTAGTGCTCGACAAGAATCACGCCGATTTCGAAGTCGCGCAAGAAGTGGCCGAGACGATCAACGGTCAACTCAGCATCCAATCGGGCGGCGGCGACCCGGCCAAAGCGATCAACGCGGTGAACGTCATCGTCAGCGTGCCGCAACAGTACTGGGAAGACCCAGTCCTGTTCGTCAGTCAGATCATGGCCCTCACGATGTCGGAGCCGCCGACGGAAGCGCGGGTCGTGATCAATGAACGAGCCGGCAGCATCGTCATCGGTGCGGAAGTCGAGATCGGGGCCGTCGTCGTCAGCCACAAGAACATCGTCATCGAGACGGGCGATCAGCTTCCGGCCGATCGCTTCGTCGGGGTCGATCCGGGTGCGACGCAAACCGCCAAGCTCCGGTCGCTCGTCACCGCTCTGCAAGCCGTGAAGGTGCCGAACGCCGACATCATCGACATCATCAAAGGCCTCGATCGCAACGGCAAGTTGCACGGTCGGCTGATCATCGAATAGCCAGTAATGGAGTTAGAACCATGTCGAACGCAATTACTTCCATCGGCGGCAAAGCGGTCGCGACTCAGCCGAACGCCGTCGCGAACAAGAGACCGGGCGACGGCGAACTTCGCGAGACGTTCGACTCGTTCGTCGGCGAAGTCTTCTTCGGTCAGATGATGGACAGCATGCGGAAAACGGTCGGGAAATCGGCCTATTTCGACGGCGGTCAGGCCGAAAAGATGTTCACCCAACAACTCGATCAGGTGTTGTCGGAAAAGATGACGAAGGCGTCGGCCTCGGAGTTCACCGGCCCGATGTTCGACCTGTTCATGCTCAGCCGCGGCTAATCGCTCGCTCTCAGACTCGCACCTAGGAATGGTTCGCATCATGACCGATATGCCGTGGGAAACTGAATTGACCGAATTGCTCGGCGAACTCTCGTCGGCGCAAGACGAGTTGCTCGTCGTGCTGAATCGAAAGCTGGAGTTGCTAGCGGCGACGGACGCCGCGGGACTCGAGCAACTGCTGCCGACTGAACAAGCGCTGAGCGATCGCTTGCAAGCTTGCTATCAGCGCCGGTTGGTGATGTTGGAACGCGCCAAGTTGCAAGGCTTGCCTTCCGATAGCCTCCGCTCGCTCACCGGCGCGTTGCCGGGCGACCGACGTAAATCGTTGCAGGCTCAAGTCGATCAGGCTGCCGGCAAGTCGCGACTGCTGCAACATCAGAGCCTGACGAACTGGGTCGTCGTGCAGCGAACGCTATTACATCTGGCACAATTGTTAGAGATTATCGCGACCGGCGGCCGGCTTCGTCCGACATATGGTGATGGAGAGACTGCAGGGTCGGGCGGCGCATTGTTAGACAGCGCGGCTTAGGAAAACCCTGCGGTCCGTTACCAGACGGATCGATCACAGGGACGTGAGCGATGCGAACTGCCGCCTCGATCGGCGGTTCGTTTGCCGTGCGCGCCGGTGTCATCCGTACGTCGAATTTCGCACGGATGACGATCGATGTCGCTATTCAGCACGCTACAACTCGCGAGCAACGCGCTGCAAGCCCAACAGATCGGCTTGCAGGTCGTCGGCCAGAACATCGCGAACGTCAATACGCCCGGCTATAGCCGCGCGACAGTCAACCTCACGCCTGCTGCGACGCAGCGCGTCGGCAAGTTGCTGCTCGGCTTGGGCGTGCAAGTCGACTCGATCGTGCAGGTGACCGACGCGCACCTCAACGGACGCTTGCGGGCGGCGGTGGCCGACCGCGTCGGCGGCGAAGTGCAGGAAAGTGCGTATCAGCAGCTGGAAGGGATTCTCGGCGAGCTGCAGGACACCGACCTCAGCACGTCGATGAACAAATTCTTCTCGTCGATCTCGCAGATCTTGGATCAGCCGGAGAGCACGTCGCTGCGAAATCTGGCGGTTTTGCAGGGGCAAACGCTGGCCGTCGAAGTCGGTCGCTTGGCGGATCGGGCGATTGATATCCGCAATGATCTCAACAATCAGTTGGTCGGCATCGCGCCGGACGTCAATCGTTTGCTCAAACGGATCTCCGAGCTCAACGTCAAAATTACGACGACCGAGGGAGGCAGTGAGAGCGGTAGCGACGCCGTCGGCTTGCGCGATGAGCGAAACGTCGCGCTGCAAAAGCTCTCGGAATTGATCGACATCAAGACGACGGAGCAGCCTAGCGGCGCCGTCAACATCTTTGCCGGCGGCGACTTCCTCGTCTTTGAGGGAACTTATCGCACCGTGAAGGTAAGTTACGGCGAATCGGGCGACACGAACTCCGATGCCGTGTTGACGATCGTCGAGACCGACTCACCGTTG
>CAMCTH010000370.1 GCA_945877965.1 Planctomicrobium piriforme
CGCACCGAGCAGGACGAAGCCGACGCCGAGCGCCCAGGTACAACAGACGGTCACGCCGAGCAGTTGGACGCCGAGTTGTTGCAGTCGCGAAACTCCGCCGGGGAACATCGCGGCGTTGCCGAACAGGGCGACGGCGAGCGTCCCCCATGCTCCGCAGAAGCCGTGGACCGGCACGGCCCCGACGACGTCGTCGATCTTGAATTTTTCGAGCAGATACGTCCCCGCGACGACGACGACGCCGGCCGTCATACCGATGACGACGGCGGCCCACGGCGGGATCATGTGGCACGAGGCGGTCACCGCGACCAGGCCGCCAATGACGCCGTTGATGCAATGACCGACGTTCGGCCGTTGTTCACGGAGCCACGCGAAGCCGAGGGCCGCGAGTCCACCGGCCGCCGCGGCCAAGTTCGTGTTGAGCAACACGAGCGGCACGGCGTCGGTCATGCCGAGCGTGCTGCCGCCGTTGAAGCCGAACCAGCTGAACCAGAGGACCATCGCCCCGACGGTCGACAGCGGTAGGTTGTGCGCCGACATCGGCGGTGCGCCGGGAGTGAATCGCCCGATCCGCGGACCGATCAGAATACAGAGAGCCAACGAGAGCCAGCCGCCGAGACTGTGCACGACCGACGAGCCGGCGAAGTCGATGAAGCCAAGCTTGGCCAACCAACCGGTCGGCGTTTGTTCGAGCATGCCGCCCCAGGCCCAATGCCCGAAGAGCGGATAGGCGACGGCCGACGTGACGAGCGCGATCAGCATGTACGAGCTAAAGCGAATCCGTTCGGCGATCGCGCCGGAGATGATCGTCGTCGACGTCGAACAGAACATCAGCTGGAAGAAGAGAGCGGCGAGAAACACGGCGCCGCGATCGGCTTCGGGTGCGAAGTCGCTGGTGCCGAAGAGACCGTACCACGACGCCCCGAACATCAGGCCGAAGCCGAAGCCCCAGTAAACCAGCGACGAAATCAGAAAGTCGACGAGGTTTTTGATCGCGACGTTGATGCCGTTTTTCGCTCGCGCGAAACCGGTCTCGAGCAAGCAGAAGCCGGCCTGCATCAGCATGACGAGGAACCCGCAAAGCAGGACCCACGTCAGATCAATCGCCGGGGAGGGAGAGGTGAACATAGGGAGGCGGAGTTAATTCCAAGCGCGCAACGACGAAACGGCGGCGACGAGGGAGTCGCTGCACGATTCACCGAACCGAAAGACCGAAGGTTGAGGCCGCCTTGGGGTCGCCGAGACCCCACCTCAGACCAAAGTTAGGTTGCAGTTAACGCACTGCCCTGCGCCGTGCGGGGAGAGCCCCCAGATAAGCGGTGGTCGGCCGATCAACCGGCGCGGACATTACGATCGTTACGAGTCGACCTTTTCTTGCCGATTCGTCAGCCGCGCGCCGCGTGATAGATGGAACGGCCTGCACCAGCGGACGACGACGAGGAGGTCGTGTCGGCGGCGAGATGAACAGGCAAATCGTTTCTCGCCAGAATTCTTTCCGCGCGAGCGAGGGCATCGAGAGAGCGAGGTCGGCGCTCGACGGCTTACGGCTGCTTGCCGTGTTGCGCGAACCAGGCGAGCGTCCGCTGCAGGACGTCGGCCTGATGCTTCACCTGCCAGATTTGATGCCGCTCGTCCGTGTAAACGACCAACTCCGTCGGGCAACCGTTCTCCTTGAGGATGCGATAGAACATCTGCCCCATCGGCAGCGGGCAGCGACGGTCATGATCGGCGTGCAGCAGCAGCGTCGGCGTCTTCACTTTGTGCGCGTGGGTCGTGGGGCTTCGCTCGCGCATCGCTTCGCCGACGTCGATTGTCTTACCGTACAGCTTGATCGTCTCCCACGGTTTGCCGCCGAACTCCCACTCGGTCCAGCTTTGGATATCGCTTAGCCGCCACATCGCGTGCAGATCGGTCACGGCGTTCTGCGCGACGACGGCGCGAAAACGATCTGTTAACGTCACCAATCGGCAGGCACTGTAACCGCCGTAGCTGCTGCCGTAGACGAACTGCCGCTCTGCGTCGACGACGCCGCGCTCGATCAGGGCATCGACGCCGGTCAGAATGTCCTGCATGTCGGAGCCCCCCATGTCGAGCCACGCCGCATCCAAGAACTTTCGGCCGTAGCCGTAGCTGCCGCGATAGTTCGGCTGGAACACGGCATAACCCGCCGAGGCGAAGACCTGCAGGGTAATGTTGAACTCGGGCCGGCTCGCGCTGTGCGGCCCGCCGTGCGGATAGACGATCACCGGGTACGGCTTCTTGAACTGCGTCAACTCGGCGGGTGGCAGCGTCAGTACTCCTTCGATTTCCAACCCGTCGAAACTTTTCCAGCGTACGACCTCCTGCGGCCCGTGCAGACGGTCGTCGAGCCAGGGGTTGGCTTCGGGTTTTTTCAAGCGCGGATTCTTGTGCGGCTCCGGCTCGGGCTTGGCATCCGCCGAGATCGGCGCGTCGGGTCCGGCAATGTTAAAGACCCGCGTCTCGGCTTTCATTCCCTGCACGCCGTTGACACGGACGTGTTGAGCGTCGATCCAGCAATCGTCACGGAGCGGAAAGGTCGGCTGCCACGGCGTCGAGCCGGCGGCGTCGCGTTCTGCCTTTCCTTCGGCGTCGTGGGCGTCGACCAGTACCCTTGGCTCCGGCTTCTCTCCGTCGAGCGGCAGCACGCAAAGATTGAACACGTCCATATGCGGTCCCTTGCGCGGCACCGAGAGATACAGCACATGCTTGCCGTCGGGCGAAATCCGCGGCGAAACGTCGGGCCCACCGTTGGTGGTGAGTTGCTCGACGCGGTCGTCCCAATGGGTGCCGATCAGCCGCGCTCGCCAAAGATCGAAATTCTTATTGATGCTGTACCGTACGCTCTCCTGATCGTCGGTGCGATTGGCATGGAAGATGATGAACTCTTCATCGGGACTCCATTGTGGATCGCCGTATGCGTACTTGGCATCGCTGTGAGCATGCCAGTTCCACCGGTTGTCCCGGTCTTTTTCGTATTTGGGCGGGCCGTAAATTTCGACTTGGGCGTTGCCGTAGCCTTCGTAGCCTTCGCCCTGATCATCGAAAGCTGCGGTGCTACCTTCGGCGAGGTGTTTTTCTCTCAACTCGAGGTGACGCTCCCACTGCGCACCCGCCACGACGGCCAGCGACTTTCCCTTCGGCGAGAACGAGATTCGCGCATAGAACGGATCGCAGAAAATGTAGCCGCCTAGTTTTTCCGGTATACGGTTTGACTGGGGATGCTGCGGATCGTAATCGCGGGCCAAAACGCGAAGGTGGCCGGTCGGCTCTGAATGCTTCGGGAAGTGGTTCTTTGCGGACCACGAACTATGACCGATTTCGTTGGAGACGTAAGCCAACTCCTTGCCATCGGGCGAATATACCGGCATCTTCCCGTCGGGCTCGCCGACTTCCAGCGGCTCCCGGCGACCGGTCGCGCCATCGATCCGCCAAAGTACCGTGCGCCGCTCCGGATAGTTCACGTCGTAGAAGTGGCGGACGTAGACCGCTTCGTCGCCGCGCGGGGAAACTTTGAAGTCGGTGATCTGCTCGACGCGATAGACGTCGTCGACGGTGAACGGTTGCTTTTCCGCCGCCGATGCGGCGGCGACGTCGAATGCAATCAGGGCGACGGCGGCGAGGATTCGTTTCAGCATGACGTTTACTTTCCGGCGGTCGCTAGCCCGGTCGTCCTCGACCGGGCATTCGGGATGGCAGCAGCTACATCGCCGCGAGGACGCGGCGGCTAAGCATCGGATTCAAAAAATTAGATCAATAGTTTTTTCATCCCGTCGACGATTCGGCGTTCAGCCGTGTCGTCGACCCAGCAGTAGCCGTGTTCTTCGCGAAAGCCTTCGCGGACGACGGCGATCGTTGGGATGTAGCCCGGGGCGCATTCGCCGAAGCCGAGCGGGAGGACGAAGTTGTTCTTGCCGGTCGACTTATCGAGTGCGGCCTGTACTTGCAGTTGGAACGAGACAAAACTCTCGGCCGGGTAGACGGCGATCTGCGCGGGCCCAAAATCGACGACTTGCAGGTCGAGATGATGCCCGCCGCCGCCCCGTGCTTGGTTAAATCGCAACGAACTGAGGCCGAGCGCCGCCATGGCTCGCGGCATCAACGGCGTCGCGGCGTCGTTCATCGTCTTGAGCAAGCCGGCTTCGCGGAGTTCGGGAACGTCCCATAACGGCAGGACGATCGGCAGCGCGCGGGCCGTTACTTCGCCGACGGCTTGGCGTTGCTCGTTCTTGTCGGCACGAACCATTGCGTCGTACAGGCGATCGGCGAGTTGCGCGCGGACGCCGGTTGCGCCGTCGTTGTACTTGCCGGCCGTCACATCGCCGGAGCAACCGGTGCCGTACAGTTGCACCGTCTGCGGGAGGTCGCGTTGGCGACGAGCGCGGGCATCGCCGACGAAATCGGCCGACACGATCCCGCGGCCGTACGGACTCATCGGATGGACGGCGAACGAGCGGAGCGAGGCGACCGCCTTGTCGCCGGAGTAAAACGTGAGCGAGGGGAGTTGCGGATCGATCTCGCCGGCCGGCTGCTCTTGCAGTTTCGGATCGCGGCATTGGCTGTAGCGGCCGAAGTACGGCGTGCCGTCGGGTTTCAACACCCGCCGACTCGACGCGACGCGATCGACCTCGGCCCGCGCGGTGCCGAGATGGGTGAACGGAACGGCGTCGGCCAACGCCGCCTTCGCGGTGTCGGCGACTCGTTGGGCCGACGATTCTTGAAAGGCGAGATCGCAAGTTCGTTGCGTCGCGCCGGCGGCGCTCAAGAGTTTTTCCGCGCCGACGTCGACGTACGGCGCGTCGTGCTGATGAACGCACGAGACGAGCACATTCTCGGGCGTCGTCGCGAGGGCATCGGCGATAAGCGTTCGCCAGCGAGCGTAGCTCTCGTTTCGCAACTCGCACCAGTCGACGGTGACGATCGCGATCGGCTTCTCACCCCCGGTGAAGACGAGGCCGTGCGCGAAGAGGGGATCGCCGATCGATGCGGCAGGCCGAAAGTTGCCGCCGAGCAGCGGATGGCCGAGGGGCGGAGTCACGTCGACGCGAAAGGCCGCGACCTGTTGCGGAGCGAGTCGCGTCCGACCGACGACGCGCGAAGACCAGACGAACGGGACGCTGCACGCCGCCCCGGCCAACCAATGACGACGAGTGAGACGGGGCGACGACATAAGTAAACCGTCGAGAAGGCGTGAGAGATCGCAATCGCGAGACCTCGATACCTATAGCCGACGCCGGCCCGAAAGTCACGTTGCGAAGTGAGCCGGCCGAGTTCTATGTTCGATCGCGAGCCCAACATTTAGCCCCCGTCGATCGCGAC
>CAMCTH010000371.1 GCA_945877965.1 Planctomicrobium piriforme
CGAGCCCGTGTCGTCATCCGCTCGCTGGTCAGCCAATTCCTGTGCTCACAAGCGTCCGCAAACGCCTTTCGTTTTACGGCCCCGCGCGCCGCAAACTTCTTTCAGTATCCAGCCACTCTCGCGGCCTAACTTCTGTCGGGCACGTCAAACAACCATGACCCAGAGCATCCGCCGAGAAGTGTCGTTCCCGCAGCCGCCGGACCAAGTGTGGCAGGCGCTCACCACCAGCGCCACTCTGGCCGAGTGGATGTACCCGAACGATTTCGCGCCGTACGTCGGGCATTTGTTCACGTTCCGCGTGCCGGCCAAACCGGAAGTCGGCTTCGACGGGCTCATCGTCCATTGCGAGGTCTTGGAATGCGAACCGCCCGGCAAGAACGCGAACGGACGTCTCACGTTCTCCTGGTCGACCGGCGGCCCGGTCGTCGACACGCGTGTAAGCTTCCGTCTCGAACCGGACGGCGCAGGGACGCGACTCTTCTTTGAACACTCGGGCTTCGACGTCACGCAACCGTACGGCGAGCAGGCGTTCCAAGGGGCCGGATTCGGTTGGGCCAAAATGCTCAAACAACTCGCCGCCGTAATCGCGAGCTAGACGGCCGACCGGAACGAAGCAAGCACGCCTCGTGCATTCCTATCACCCTTACTGAAGCACCCAATATCATGACCGCCGCCGTAAAACGATCGATACTTCGTTGGGTCCACATTATCTTTGCGTTGCCGATTCTCGGTTACGTTTATGGTCCGCCGGAGGAAGTCCTGCAGTACCGCGACTACTTTCGGTTCCTCTATGTGCCGGTCGTCGTCGCGACCGGCTTTTGGATGTGGAAAGGGGATGCCGTCCGCAGACTCATTTCCCAAAAGCCGACGAGCGTTTCAAACAAATAACGACTCGCGATCTTCCTCCCCCCTCATCCTCATTCTGAAGTGAACGCATGGCCAAGAAAACGTCGAAGAAGTCGACCGACACCGTGAAGAAAGTGGTCGCTAAGGGCACGACTACCAAAAAAGTCGCCGTCAAGAAGGCCGCCGCGAAGCCGAAGGTGTCGCGCAAGACGGCGATTGTGTTGACGACCGACAGCAAAGGGAAACCGGCCAAGCTCCTCTCCGGCGGCAACCCGCAGATCGCGAAGGGCTACGGCGACGCTCCCGTGCAGGCCTATATCGACGCCACGCCGAGCTGGAAACAAGAGGTCGTGCGCCGCCTCGACGAACTCATCGTCGAGGCCGTCCCGGGCGTGTACAAAGCTGTCAAATGGAACACGCCGTTCTACGGCATCGAGGAAGGCGTCTGGTTCCTCGGTTACCATAGCATGACGAAGTACGTGAAGGTGAGCTTCTTCCGCGGCACGTCGCTCCGCCCGATCCCGCCCGGCGAGTCAAAGCAAAAAGAAGTCCGCTACCTCGACATCTACGAAGGTCAACTCGACGAAGCCCAATTCACCGCCTGGGTAAAACAAGCCGCGAAACTCCCCGGCGAAAAGATGTAAGAGATAAGGGAATGGCTCGGCCGTTCACAGCGATTGGCGCTCGGTCTTTACGGCCGTTATGATGACACCGACTCGCGAGGTCGCGAGTTTGTCGACTTTTCAATCGTGCGATCGGGATTTTTTATGTTGCTCCGACGATTCTTCTCTCTCGCTTTGCTTTCTCTGTTCGCCTGCGGCTGTTCGGAGTCGGCGACTTCTTCGAATGGTGGCGGCACGCAAGCTGGCGGCGCAGCGGAAGCCTCTTCCGTGCCGGAGCCGCCGTTTGAGATGCTCGATCTCGAAACGTTTGCTCGGCTCCCCGACGCCAAGCCGCCGATGATGCGATCGGTGACGATGCTCATGTACGATGCGCCCGGCAAGGCGGTCGAGAGCTACGGAGTGCTCAAGGACAAGCTCGTTGCCGCGCATTGGCGCGAACTCCCCGGCGGTAACCTCTCGGCCGAGTACGATTCCGCCAACGGGTTTTTCCGGCGCGGAGACCACGTCTTGACCCTGTCGATAACCAAGGGACGCGAGCCCGACTCGGTCTCGGTGACGATGCAGCATCACGGGAACTTAGATCTCGCGAAACTGCCGCTGCCCAAGGACGCCGAGTCGGTCTATCGGTTTCCGCATACGGCCGGCTACACGACGGCCGCATCGGCCGAAGAGACGCAAAAGACGTTCGGCGAGGCGATGACCGCCGCCGGTTGGAGCGTGTTGGAAAACTCGCCCGGTTCGACGACCTACAAGCGCGGAGTGCAAACCGTGCAGGTCTCGATCAGCGCGGCCCCCGCGCAAGGCGGCAAGACGATGATGCAAATCTCGCCGCAACTTCTGCCGGTCGATCTGCCGGTGCCGCCGAAGGCCGAAGACGTCCGCTTCAACCATCGCCCCGTGCAATTGACCTTCCAGTATCCCGGCGAGGGAGATGAGGTCGCCAAGTTCTTTCAAACCGAGTTGCCTCGCTCGGGCTGGAAGCCGACGACCGACAACCTGATCAAGAACGAGAACGACGCGTTCCAGATCTATCGCAACGCCGAGAAGGCATTTGCGGAATTGAAGGTCGAAACTCGCGGCGGCAAGACGCACGCGACGCTGGAATATCAGAGCCCGACCGTCTTCGAAGAGAACGAAAAGCGGTTCGAAGAGTTCCGTAAGAAACAGGAAGCCGAGAAGGCGACGAAGACCGAGGGAGCAGCGAAGCCGTAGTCAGCGGACTCCGCCGGAAGTTTGGGAGAATATGTCGTATGAAACGGGCCGCGCCCGCGCAGCGAACTGCCGGAAAGAACGAACCGGGCGACTGGCGCTCGGCGCTGCTCGCGCAAATCCGCCGAATCGTTCAGCAAGCCGATCCGGAAATCGTCGAAGAGGTGAAGTGGCGAAAGCCGTCGAACCCGGCGGGAATTCCGGTCTGGTCGCACGGCGGCATCCTCTGCACCGGCGAGACTTACAAGAACGTCGTGAAGATGACGTTCGCGAAGGGAGCGTCGCTGCCGGACCCGGCGGGGCTCTTCAATTCCAGCCTCGAAGGAAATACCCGGCGGGCCATCGATTTCCACGAGGGGGACAAGCCGGACGAAAAGGCGTTGAAGGCCCTGATCCGCGCCGCCGTGGCTTTGAATTCGTCGGCTCCGAGCGGCGCGATCAAGAAGAAGACGCCGAAGCGAGCTGCCGCCGGCCCCGTCCGCGCTCCCAAACGTCCCAAGAGCGATTAAGTGCTCGGCGCGTCACGGAGAGCAGCCGGACGTGACGTCGTAAGCTGCCGCAACGTGCGCCGCGCAGCGTCGTTTCATGGCGCAGAGGCCCACGTCGGCGGAGCATTCTGTGCCCGAAGCGTTGGGGGCCGGGCTACGATAGGATTACCGCTATCGACGTCGAACTACGACGATCGGGGTAACCGCGGGCTGATTGCTGCCATATGTAGACATGGACCCGACTTTGCACCCTTCCGACGAATTGGTCGACGACGTCTATCGACGAGCGCAGGCCGGCGATATGCGGGCCGTTGAGGTGGTCGTAGGGCACTATCAGCGGCGTCTTCGGGCGTGGGTTGCGGCGCATTGCCCGATCGGGGGCGATGCCGATGAGGTCGCACAGCGGACGTTCGTGGCGGCGATCACGCGGATCGCCGAGTTTGAGATCGGCACAAGTTTCAGTGCATGGTTGTTTACGATCGCGCGCTATCAACTGATGACCGAAGCGACGCGATTGAGACGACTGGCGGACTACCACTCCCGCATCGCACCCGACTTGCTGGCGCGCGAACTGGAACGTCGATCGCAACAACCGGATGAGCAGACGTTGGAGCGGTTGCAGCATTTAAAAGGATGCCTAGCGGCGTTGGGAGAGTCGTCGCGACAGTTGATCGAATGGCGATACGCGGCGGAGATTTCCTTGGAAGAGATGGCGGCCCGCACCGGACGGACCTCCGGCGCCCTCAAGAAGCAACTGTGGGTATTGCGACGCAAGCTTCAAGAGTGCATCGAAGACAAATTGGCCGCGCAACCGGTAGGCGCTTCATGAATAGCGACGAACGATTTGAAACATTGTGGACGGATTTTCTCGAAGGGGAGCTTTCTCCGACCGGCATGGCGGAGTTGCAGGCGTTGCTCCAAGAGCATCCGGATCTTCAAACGCAGGCGGCGGAGTTACTGCAAACTCATCGCTTATTGAGCTTCGCCCTGCAAGAGGGTCCTGCCGCCGGTGATGCGTTTGTGCAACGGACGCTCGATCGTCTGCCGCAAACGGATTCGACGTTTCGCGAGGCGGTGCTGGAGCGGGTGCAACGGGCCGCGCCGCAGCGCATGCCTACACGTCGCCGACCGTGGCATTCAGCGGCGGCCGTGGCGGCCGGAGTGCTCTTGGGCATCGTCTGCACGACGGTCGTCTTTGCGTACGTCGCGCCGTCGCGCACGAAGGTCATGGCTCTCATGGAGGAAAGCTTTGAGACGGGGCCTGCGCCGCGGGTCGATGGCGTCCCGATCGAGCCGGACCGCTGGGGGGGCGACTATTCCGAAGTCGTCGGCGAGTTGAACGGCGTAAAGCCGGCGACCGGTGCCAAGATGTTCCGGTTTCTTCGCGGCGATTACGAAGGTCGATCGCTACCGAACAGTTTTGGCAGCGACGTCTGTCGCTTGATCGACGTCCGCCCCTACCGGCATGAGTTCGCCGCCGGCGACGGGATCGTGCAACTGTCGGCCCTCTTCAACTCGGCCGCGTTCGCACAGGACCGAGGTTTCGAATGCACGCTGACGATTTTTGCGTTGGACGCCGAGATCGTGAACAATCAATCGTTGAAGGTCGAAGGAACGCTCTCAGGCGATTCGCTGGCCTATTCGCGCAGCAGCCGGACGGCGTTGGATCGCGACCCAGCGACTTGGCAAAAGGTGAGCAACGAACTGCGCGTGCCGCCGCAGACGGATTACCTGATGGTACGGATCGGGATGTCGGACGTGGCGCGGCGCAAAGGGAAGCAGACGGAAGGCTTCACCGGACAGTTTGTCGATCGCGTGCAATTCGTGATCGCCCATCGACCAGAGATTGCTGTGCCGTAATTGGATCGCAACATTACCTTGAAGAACTTGCTGGAACACGAATGCATCTCCCTTCCTTCATCCGCAGCGTCGTCGGCCTTGCGATCGGCACGTGCTTCGCGCAAGTTGGTATCGCGGCGGAATCGCCCGACTTCGAACGGCAAATCCTGCCGTTGCTGTACAACCGCTGTTTCAGTTGTCACAGCGAAAAGCAGACGCAAGCGAAGGCAGATCTGCGGCTCGACTCGGCCGCCGGAATTCTTGAGAGCGGCGTGCTGAACGTCGAACGGCCGGACGAGAGCGAGATGCTGATCCG
>CAMCTH010000372.1 GCA_945877965.1 Planctomicrobium piriforme
TGTGCATGGCGAACCGAAAGCACCCGCCGGCTTGCGCCGGCGGCTCGCCAAGACAATGCGGCTACGCCATTACCACTTCAAACCAAACTCAGCTCCGCCCGACTTTTTCGCGACGCCGCCCTTGAGCTTCTTCGGGAACGACGGCAGCGGGAGCGGCGGGGTTTCCGGTTCGGCCTCGGCTTCTTCGACTTCCGGCGATGCTTTGCTCACCGGCTCGGGGCGGGCCATGATCGCCTTCATCGACAGGCCGATCCGCTTCTGCTCCATGTCGACAGACATGATCTTCGCTTCGACCGTTTGGCCTTCCTTCACAAAGTCTTGAATGCGGAAGACGCGCTTGTAGTCGATCTCGGAAATATGCACGAGGCCGTCGACGCCCGGCTCGAGCTGCACGAACGCGCCGACGCGATCGAGAATTCGTACGACCGGGCCGCGAATCACGTCGCCTTGCTTGTACTTGTGCGGGACCTGCACCCATGGGTCGCCGCCGAGATCGCGGAGCGACAAGCCGATCTTGCCGGTCTCCGGGTCGATGCTCGTCACCTTTACCTTGACTCCCTGCCCTACGGTCAGCACTTCGCTCGGATGCTTCACGCGGGTCCAGGCCAACCGGCTGATGTGCAACAGACCGTCGACGCCGCCGAGATCAACGAACGCACCGAAGTCCATCAGGCTGCGGACGGTCCCTTCGCGAATCTGGCCGACTTCGAGTTCCTTCAGCATCTGCTCTTTGGCGGCCGCCTTCTCGCGCTCGAGCACCGCGCGACGACTCAGCACCAGGCGACGACGTTCGACGTTCACTTCCGTGACGAGGCACGTCATCGATTGGCCGACGAACTCTTCGAAGTTTTCAATGCGATACGTCGAGACCTGGCCGGCCGGAATGAAGCCGCGCAGTTTGGCGACTTCGCATTCGAGGCCCCCCTTGTTGCTGGCGCTGATCTTGACGTCGATCAACATCCCTTCGGCGACTTGCGACCAATCGCCGGCCTCCATCGTGCCGCCGGGGACCGAGAGTTGGAACAGGCCTTCTTCCGGATTGAGGCGACCGACGATCACGTCGATGACTGCGCCGACGGCCGGCTCTTCTTTGAATTGCGCCAGCGCGATGATCCCTTGGTCGCGTCCGCCGAGATCGATGAAGACGTCGCCGTGATAGACCTTGAGGACCGTCCCCTTGCGGCGAGCTTCGGTCTCGAAATCGCCGGTGTGCGACGCGGGAATGCCGCCGACCGGCGCACCGAGATCGTTGAGCGAGAAGCCGTCGAGCGCGTCGGCCAGTTCTTGTTCCAAGTCGGCCGAGAGTCCGTGACGACGGTTCGGTACGGAGATCTTTTCCGGCTTCCCTCCGCCGGCGTCTTTCAGCATCCGGTTCGCCACGTTCTTCACGCGCTCGCTCGTGGGGCGCTCATTCGTCGGTCGTTGCGAGCCGATGCGAATCTTCGCGGCCGCCTCGGCCGCGGCGTCGTTCGAGTCGGGCGCGACATCTTGGGGCGCGGCACTCGCGGCGGCAACTTGCTGTAACGACGATTCCGTGGTTTCTTCGCTCATGACTCGATCTCAGTAACAGATGGCGTGGAGGGCCGGCTCGCGGCGTCGCATTCGGCTTTCGTTAAGACGAAACCGGCGACGGCGCAACCGGGTTAAGCTAATAACTTTACCACTCGTCGCCGGAGCAAGATAGTACCGCGGCGCGCGGCGTTTTGCGGGGCGCGGAGCTCGATGCCCTGGGGAATTCCGCGGGACGACGATATGATGTTCGAAGGGGCAAGGTTACGACGAGCCGCGGCGATGCACGCCGCTCCGGCTTCTTCGCTTGGTAAGACCGCTCCTCCGGGTGCCGCGGCAGCGGCGTCGATCCCGTCGCGAAAGAGCTCGTTCGTCTCGCGGCGGCTCCTACCTTCCGAATGTCGCCCGACCTTTGTTTTCCTGGGGAACCAACCGGCCGTGTTTTGCGTCGAACGATATCCCACGCTGGTCGCCGCGCTGCTGACCGCACCGCACGAAGAGGCGCTCGATGCCGGGACGCCCGATCCGGCGGTCCGCGCGCAACTCGCCGCGTTGCGACCGCATGACCTGTCGGCCGGCAAGCGTCCGGTCGACTTGGCGATGGCGCAGGCATGCTTGGCCGGACTTTGGCTGCGGCACAACTACCTCGATGAGTCGCACCACCTGAGTCAAGAAATAGAAACGCCCACCGGCAGCTATTGGCACGCCGTCATGCACCGTCGCGAAGCCGATTACGATAATGCAAAATACTGGCTCCGCCGCGCCGGCGACCATCCGGCCATGACGACGTTACAAACCGCCGCCCGCGCCGAGCTAACCGAGTCCGACACGAAAGCAACCGCCGCACCAGTAGAATTACAAAAGCTGCTCGACGCCAAGTCCTGGGATCCGTATCGCTTCGTCGACCTCTGCGCCGCCGCTTGTAGGGGTCGTAGCGATCTTGTCCCGGCCTGTCGGCAGGTGCAGCGGCTGGAATGGGAGACGTTGTTCGATTTTTGTTTCGTTCATGCCGTAGGCGAAAGATAATCCATATCTACGGTCGACGTTTCGCCTGCTCCGGCAGCTTTTGCCGGCGGCGCGACGGCGACCTCATTTGAAGAAGTACGACAGGGGCCCCACGAAGATGCCGTTTCAGTTTTATTGCCCGCAAGGACACCTGCTCGAAGGCCACGAAGCGCAAATGGGCCAGCAGGGACAATGCCCGATGTGCGGGTCGATGTTCATGTTTCCGATGATGGGAGGCCAACAACCTCCGCCGGCCGGAATGCCGGGGATGATGGGCGGGCCCCATCCCTACGGCGGCGGCATGGCGCCGGGAGGCTACGGGGCGCAAATGCCTGCGGCGTACGGCGGCATGCAACAACCGTACGGTCAGCCCGGCATGGGCGGACCGGCGATGGGAGGTCCCGGATTCGGAGGACCGGGCTTCGGAGGTCAGCGCAACATCGGCGATCGCTTCGCCGGTCTGCAAGAAAGCGCCCCCAACTACAGCGAGCCGAACTTCGCCGGGCCCGAAGCGGCGCCCGAACCGGAAGCGCCCCCCGAGCCGCGGATCTTTCGCATCCTTTGCCCCAACGGACACGAACTGCAAACGCCCGAGGACATGCTCGGCACGCAGGCGATGTGCCCCTACTGCAACGCGCAGATGGACCTGAAGTACGAAGACAGCGTCGAGTTCAAGCAGATCCAAGAGCGCGAGCAGCGAATCAAAGACGAGCAGACGAGCCGCTTCTGGATGAAGGCCTCGATCTGGGGCGCGGTCATCGTCGGCCTGCTGTTCATCGGCATGATCGTGATGATGTTCCTGCCGCAGAAGTAAACGGCGAAGTCCGTCCGAGCCCCGCACGTTTTTCCGAGCCGCGCACGTCAGTAAGCGGTTCTGCCTCCGCTCTGCGCATCGTCGAGACACCGCCGCAAGAAAGTTGCGGCCAAGAAGAAGAAGAGACCCCTTACTGACGTGCGGGGCTCGGAAAGACTCGCTTCGACGGTCACTATTCATCGCGGCGCGGGGCACTATACTCGCGGCATGAACGAACATGCCGGATCCCATCGCGGCCGTTGGTTCGTCTTCGCCGCCTCCGTGCTGTGGAGCACGAACGGCCTCTTCGTCAAAAGTCCGCTCTTCGCCGATTGGCCGAGCGATCAACGCGGCGCGCTGCTCGGTCTCTGGCGGGCGCTCTTCGCCGTTGCGATCTTACTGCCGCTCGTGCGGCGTCCGCAGTTGAGCTGGCGATTGCTGCCGATGGCGATTGCCTTCGCGGCGATGAGCGGCGTCTTCTTGCAATCGATGGTCTGGACCACCGCCGCCAACGCGATCTGGTTGCAGAATATCGCCCCGGTCTGGCTCTGCCTCTTCTCGTTTCTCGGCGGCGAGAAGATCGATCGTCGCGATCTCCGCACGCTCGGATTCGCCGCCTCCGGCATCGGGCTGATTCTGGTCTGCGAGCTCGGTCAGTCCGGCGCGACAGTCGAAACGATCTGGGGTGTGCTGCTCGGACTTCTGTCGGGCATGTTCTATGCCCTGGTCATCTACTTCCTCCGCTATCTGCGCGACTTCGATGCAGCCTGGCTGGTCGTCATCAACCTCGCCACGACGGCCCTACTGATGTCGCCGCTGCCGACGATCACAGGCATTTGGCCGCACGGCGAACAGTGGCTCGCCTTGGCCGCGTTCGGCGTGTTCCAGTTGGGCTTGGCGTACTACTGCTTTGCCCGCGGGGTGAAAACCATTTCAAGCCAAGAGGCGGCCGGTCTCGGATTGCTGGAACCGATCATGGTGCCGATCTGGGTTTGGCTCCGCTACGGCGAGTTGCCGGCCCCGTGGACCATAGCCGGCGGCGCACTGATCCTCATCGGCCTCGCACTGCGTTATCGTCGCACGTAACGTCTAGAACTCGCGCAACGGTACTGGGGCCAGGCACAGGATCGGAATCACCAGCGACGCGCCGCCGATCAACTTGCGCGCCAACCCCAGCTCGGCCCGATCGTTCGTCGTCGGCGGATGATCGACGCCGAGAAAGAACACCAGCGCAAGCATCACCAGCCAGTTGTACTGTTCGCCGAGGATCGCAAACGTAAATGCACCGGCGACGACGACCCGCGCGAGCAGATGGGCCCAACGACCGAACAGCGCGTACGAAATATGCCCGCCGTCGAGTTGACTGATCGGCAGCATGTTCAAGCCGGTGATCAACATGCCGACCCACGCCGCCATGTAGAACGGGTTCCACGCGAACAGCGGGTCGCCTTGCAGTTCCGGTCGGAGCCAACGAATCAGCAACTGAAACAGCAGCGGATCGCACGCCATCACACCCTCGTTCAACGGCGTCCCGTACGGCTCCGCGATGAGAATGCCGTAGCAGGCGATCGGCACCGCGACGACCAATCCGGCGAGCGGCCCCGAGATGCCGATGTCGAACAGTTGGCGACGATCGGACTGCGAGCCCATGCCGATGACGGCCCCCATCGTGCCGATCGGCGACAGCGGCATCGGAATGAAATAAGGCCAACTCGCCGCAACGCGATGCCGCACGGCCTGCAAGAAGTGCCCCATCTCATGCGCGAGGAGAATCGCCATGACGGCCGCCATGTAGGTCAGTCCGTCGCGCCAGGAGACGTGCAATTCGTAATCGAAATTGCCGACCGGCTCCGTCCAGAAGCCGCCGGCGAAGCACGTCGACACGCACGTGAGCACGAACAGCACGAGCGGCAGGACTCGGCGCCGCGGACGAACTTCCGGCGGCGGCTCGTCATTCGTCGCGACATACGTTACGCCG
>CAMCTH010000373.1 GCA_945877965.1 Planctomicrobium piriforme
CAGCCGGTTCGTCGAACGACTGTTAACGGTGATCGAGACCTGTCGCCGACAGGACCGCAACGTATTCGACTGGCTGACCCAAGCCGTGCAAGCCAAGCTCCGCAAGGATACTGCTCCGTCCCTGCTCGCCACAGTGTGAACGGTTACCTGTCGCACCAGCTTCGTACTTCGAGTGCTGCTAACTCGACCGGCACTCGAACCGAAGGCGAAGCGGTGAATATCGTCGTCTTACGGACGAACGATCGGCAGTTCGGACTCGTCGTCGACAAGATTAACGACACGGCGGAAATCGTCGTCAAGCCGTTGAGTCGTCAACTGAAAGGCCTGTCGGAATATGCCGGCTCGACGATTATGGGCGACGGAGCCGTCGCGTTGATTCTCGACGTGATGGGATTAGCGATCGCAGCCGGGCTGGCGGCCGAGCACCGCGAATCGCCGGGAACATCGACCGCGGGACACGGCACGGCCGGTTCGGCGATGCAAACTTTGCTCGTCGTCGATCTGGGCGACAAGCGACGCTTTGCCTTGCCGACTTCAATGGTCTCACGCTTGGAGAAGATCGACTCCCGCACCATCGAGCAAACCGACGGGCGCGAGGTCGTACAGTATCGCGGTCGGATTCTACCGCTGATTCGGTTGTCCGATGTGTTCGGCGGCTCGTCAATGACCGACTCTGCTGAACTGTCCGTCGTCGTCTATGCCGACGATCAGGAGTCGTGCGGCTTCGTCGTCGGCAGGATCGTGGACGTCGTTGAGACCGAGATCGCAGCGGCGAAGGAGCTCGACGACGGCAATCTGCTCGGGACGGCGGTCATTCAGCAACGCGTGACCGACATCGTCAATCTGCCGCAATTAGCCCGTCAACGTTGTCGCGTGACTTTGCCGACGACGACGTTCACATCCCGGAGCGGAACATGACCCAGACTAAGCAATATTGCACTTTCCACGTCGCCGACATGTTCCTCGGAATCGCCGTCGAACAGGTCCAGGAAGTCCTCCGCTTTCATCCGCTGACCCGCGTGCCGTTGGCCGCGCCGTCGATCAGCGGGCTGATCAACCTGCGCGGCCAAATCGTAACGGCCATTGATTTGCGTCGCCGCTTCGAACTTCCGCCGCAGGACGGAGATCGCCCGCCGATGAACGTCGTCATTCGCGCCGACGACGGCGTGGTCAGCCTGCTCGTCGATGCCATCGACGACGTGCTGGAGGTATCCGTCGACGACTTCGAGAATCCGCCGACCACGCTCCGCGGTCCAGCTCAAACGTTGGTCGAAGGGGCCTACAAACTAACCGACCGTCTGTTGCTTGTCCTCAATTCACAAGAGGCCGTGAACGCTTGCGGCCCAGATCATTCTCTCGCATCCCGTTAATCGTTTTCACTAAGGAATTCAATCCATGTCGTTTATCCGTAATCTCTCGATGAAGATGAAGTTGTCGTTGCTGGCGGTACTCTTTACCGTCGGCTTCGTCGCCTTCGGGGCCGTCGCTTTTTCCACCTTACAGACGGTGGCGGTGAACAGCCCCAACTACACGCGCATCGTACAAAACAAGGATCTCTTGGCCGACGTCCTGCCGCCGCCGGCCTATATCGTCGAGACCTATTTGACGGCCCGCCTCTTGGTCGATTCGCAATCTCCGGAGACGACGAAAGAACTGTTGGCGCGGTACGCCGTGCTCAAGCAAGAGTTTGTCGCGCGACAAGAGTATTGGAAACAGAACCTGGCCGACGGGCCGATCAAACAGGAACTCAACGAGCGTTCCCGTAAACCGGCCGAGGCATTCTTCGCGGTCATCGATCATCAACTGCTTCCGGCACTGGAGAAGGGTGACGACGTCGCGGCGAAGAAAATTATCGACCGCGATTTGCCGACGCTGTACGTCGAACACCGGACTTCCATTAATCGCATCGTTGAACAGGCGTCGGCCGATGCAGCCGCCACGGAAGCGGAAGTGGCGACGATCATTCAATCTCGTCAGACCACGCTTCTTGCCGTCGGCGTAACGCTCTTGATCGTCGTCGGGGGAGTTACCTTGTGGCTCGGTCGTTCGATCGGCAAGCAAGAGGCCGAAATCAAAGTGAGTGCCGATCGCGACATTCGCAAAGCGCAAGAAATGCAGCAACTGGTGAAGCAACTCGCCGATAACGCCGCCACGCTCGGCAGCTCCGCGGAAGAACTGACCGCCGTCAGCACGCAGATGGCGTCGAATGCGGAAGAAACGTCGGCCCAAGCGAACGTCGTGTCGGCCGCGTCGGAGCAGGTGAGCAAGAACGTGCAAACGGTTTCGACGGGCGTCGACGAAATGAACAGCGCGATTCGTGAGATCGCCAAGAACGCCAGCGATTCGGCCCGAGTGGCCCAGCAGGCCGTCGCGGCGGCGAACACCGCCAACACTTCGATTTCGAAACTCGGCGACAGCAGCATGGAAATCGGCAAGGTAATCAAGGTGATTACCTCGATCGCCGAGCAAACCAATCTGCTCGCCCTCAACGCCACGATCGAAGCAGCTCGCGCCGGTGAAGCCGGCAAGGGCTTCGCCGTCGTCGCCAACGAAGTGAAAGAACTGGCTAAGGAAACGGCGAAAGCGACGGAAGACATCAGCCACAAGATCGAAGCGATTCAGGCCGACACGCACGGTGCGGTCGATTCGATTCGATTGATCAGCGACGTCATCGCGCAGATCAATGACATTTCGAACACGATCGCCAGCGCCGTCGAAGAGCAAACGGCGACCGCGTCGGAAATGAGCCGCAACGTCGGCGAAGCCGCTAAGGGAACCGCCGAGATCGCCCAGAACATCACCTCGGTTGCGCAGGCCGCGCAGAGCACGCTGCAAGGAGCCAACAACTCGCAGCAGGCCTCCAGCGAACTGGCTCGCATGGCCACGGAACTGCAGCAACTCGGCGTCAGCCATGAGATGGCGTGCTAGCCAGGAGTTGCCCGGTGCGACGCCGCGCTCTCCGGCGGCGTCGCACTCTTTCATCTTTTTTCTTTTCTTACTTCCGTTTCGCCTGAGGACCTTGGTATGCGAGCTTTAGTCGTCGACGACTCCCGGCCGATCCGCCGAATCGAGTCGGACATTCTGCAGGAACTCGGTTTCGAAACGGGCGTCGCCGTCAACGGCAAGGACGCGATGACGCAACTCGACGCGCTCGAGTCGCTTCCCGAGGTGATTCTCGTCGACTGGAACATGCCGGAAATGGACGGCTTGGAATTCATTCGCACTCTGCGCCGCAACAAGCGATACGCCGGAGTCGTGGTCGTGATGGTCACCACGGAAACGGAAACGGATCAGATGCTGCGCGCCCTGAGCGCCGGGGCCGACGAGTATTTGATGAAGCCGTTTCAGAAGGAAGGACTCGTCGACAAACTCCGTCTCGTCGGGGTCGTGCAGTAACATGAGCAAGATTCGCGTCCTCATCGTCGACGACTCCGTCGTGATCCGACGACTGCTATCCGATATCCTTAGCCAGGATCCGGATCTCGAAGTCGCCGGCACCGCGGCGAACGGTCGTATTGCGCTGGCGAAGCTACCGCAGATCAATCCGGATCTCGTCACGCTCGACATCGAGATGCCGGAACTCGACGGTCTCGGCACGCTCCCGGAGTTACGGAAGATCTATCCGAAGCTGCCGGTGATCATGTTCAGCACGCTCACGGAGCGCGGTGCCGTTGCCACGCTCGATGCTTTGGCGCGGGGTGCGACGGACTACGTCGCCAAGCCTGCCAACGTCGGCAGCGTTGCTGCGGGCATCCAATGCGTGAAAGACCAATTGCTGCCGAAGATCAAGGCGCTCTGTCCGCGTTCTTCCACCATCTCCTCGCCGCGGCCGGCGACGATGGTCCGTAGCACCGCGGCAATGGCAAACGCTCAAACGCAGCAACGCGTTGATGCCGTCGTTATCGGTTCCTCGACCGGCGGTCCACAGGCTTTGGCCGCCGTGCTGGGCAAGCTCCCGGCGAACTTCCCGGCCCCGATCGTCGTCGTTCAGCACATGCCGCCGGTGTTCACACAGCACTTAGCGCAACGCCTGAATCAAGAATGCGCTCTGACCGTTCGCGAGGCTGCAGGCGGCGAGACCCTGCAACCGGGACATGTCCTCATCGCGCCGGGCGATTTCCATCTCGAACTCGTTCGCAGCGGAATGACGATTCGAACCGTCCTGAGCCAAAGTCCGCCGGAAAACTCTTGTCGGCCGGCCGTCGATGTTCTGTTCCGCTCGGCAGCCGCGATCTATGGTCCGCATTGTCTCGGACTCGTGTTGACCGGCATGGGGCAGGACGGCTTGCGCGGCGCAGAAAAGATCGTCGCCGCCGGCGGCAACATGATGACCCAAGACCAAGCGACGTCGATCGTCTGGGGCATGCCCCGGGCCGTCGCCGAAGCAGGGCTAGCCCGACAGATTCTCCCGCTGGCCTCGATTCCTCTGGAACTTACCAAGCAGGTGGCCGTCGCTCGTCGAGCTGCGGTCGCCTGTTAAGAAATTGAGAACCCCATGACTACGGCCGTCTTGACCCCCGATGCCGTTACCTACGTTTGCACGTTGGTACGCCAACGGGCCGCCATTGAACTTGAAGCCAGTAAGGCGTACCTCATCGAGGCGCGACTGACGCCCGTCGCCAAACGGAACGGCTACACGTCGGCCACCGACATGGTGCGTGCGCTGCAACTGAATCCCAAGCCCGATTTGCAGCAGAAGCTCGTCGAGGCGATGACCACGAACGAGACCAGCTTCTATCGCGATGCCCATCCGTTCGAAGCGTTGCGCACAACCCTCATTCCCGAGTTGTTGCGATCCAACGGTGCGAAGAAAACGCTCAACATCTGGTCGGCGGCCTGCTCAACCGGCCAGGAAGCATATTCGATCGCGATGCTGCTGGCCGAGCAGTTTCCGGAATTGATGCAATGGAAGGTACAGATTCTCGGCACGGATTTGTCGGACGACGTCTTGAATAAGGCTCGCGAGGCAAGCTATTCGCAAATCGAAATGAACCGCGGCTTGCCCGCCGCATTGCTGACCAAGTATTTCGAGCGCGAAGGAATGCAATGGCGATTGGCGCAGAAGATTCGCAACATGGCGAGCTTCTGCAAGTTGAATCTCATCGAGCGCTGGCCGTCGATGCCGACGATGGACGTCGTCTTTCTACGGAACGTGTTGATCTACTTCGCGCCGGAAACCAAAAAACTCATTCTGCAGAAAGTCCGTCAAGTGATGGCGCCGCATGCCGCGCTGTTCCTCGGCGCTGCGGAAACGACCATGGGACTCGACACGGCATTCGAC
>CAMCTH010000374.1 GCA_945877965.1 Planctomicrobium piriforme
CGTCCGTAGAATAAGGACGACCGATACGACCGCCGTGAGTGGAGTTCGCCTGGAGAAGTTCGGACGCTTACCGCTGCGGTAGGGGTGACGAACTTCGCCGTAGCGAACTCAGGCACACGACGGAGCGAAGCGCGGCTTTCCGATTCAGACCTCCAATCAAAGAGGAGACGAACCGACAAGCATTCGTACGAAGTCCGGTTCTTACAATTCGACAATTCGGTTTCCACCGCCCGACGCGTCGGGCCCTGAGCGAGCGAGTAAGCATGAACCCCCAGGAACTGCTGCGGATTATCGATTCGATTCATCGCGAAAAGAACATCGACAAAGAAGTCGTGTTCAAAGCTATTGAGTCGGCCCTGGTCTCGGCCGCCAAGAAACACTACGGCGAAGAAGAGCTGATCGACGTGACGATCGACCGCAAAGACGGTGCGATCCGCGCGACGCTGAACGGCACGCAACTCGACCAAGACGAAACGGTCGGCCGCATCGGCGCTCAAACCGCCAAGCAAGTCATCATCCAAAAGGTTCGCGAAGCCGAACGCGACGCGCTCTACGACGAATACGATCGCGAGATCGGCCAACTCGTCACCGGCATCGTGCAACGCTATGAGAACGGCACCGCGACCGTGTCGCTGCCGAACTGCGAAGCCATCCTGCCCCGCAGCGAACAGATCCCCGGCGAGACGCATCACCCGAACGAACGCGTTCGCGCCACGGTGTGCGAAGTCCGCAAGGTCGGCAGCCGCGTGAAGGTGATCCTCAGCCGGATTCGCACGCACTTGGTCGCCCGCCTCTTCGAACAAGAAATTCCCGAAATCGCCGACGGCGTGATCGAGATCAAGGCCATGGCCCGCGAGCCGGGCTATCGCACCAAGGTCTCGGTCAGCAGCAGTGACCAACGGGTCGATTGCGTCGGCGCGTGCGTCGGCGTCCGCGGCAACCGCATCAAGAACATCGTCGACGAACTCGCCGGCGAACGGATCGATATCGTCCGCTGGAGCGACGATATGCAGGTCCTGATCCCGAACGCCTTGCAGCCGGCCGAGGTCGACGAAGTCATCCTCTGCGCCATGCTCGGTCGCGCGATCGTGCTGGTCCGCGAGGATCAACTGTCGCTGGCCATCGGCCGTCGCGGCCAGAACGTTCGCCTCGGCAGCAAGCTCTGCGGCTGGGACATCGAGATCATGACCCGCGAGGAGCTCGACGAGCAAATCGAGCGGGCTATCGGCGGGTTCTGTTCGATCGAAGGCGTTGATGCCGGGCTGGCCGAAAAGCTGGTCGGCGAAGGCTTTTTGTCTTACGATGACTTGTCGATCATCGAGCCCGATGCCCTCATGGAAATGGGCGGGATGACGGAAGAGCAAGTCAACGCGATCGTCGAGCAAGCGGAGTCGCGAGCCCAAGAGGCCGAGGCAGCCGCGGCCGAAGAGCGTCGTCGGCAACGTGAACAACAGCGGATCGACACGGCCACGGCGCAGATTGAAGCGCAAGAAGCGGCCGAACGGGCCGCTGCAGGAGAGTCGGCACCGACGGCGACCGAAGAGCCGCCGGCCGCAGAAGCCGCGCCGAATCCAGAGGGCGATGCCCCGGACGGTGCGTCTTCGTAGCCTGCAAGTCGGGACCGTGTTCGGGTTTGCCGTTCGCCGCTCGGCGGACGCAAACGTTTCGAATTCAACGGTTGCAGCGACGATGGAAAAACCTCCTCGCCGCCGCAATCGGAACTTGGTAGGGAGTGTAGCGCTTGGTCGTCCGTATCTATTCGCTCGCTAAAGAACTGAAGCTCGACAGCAAAGTGCTGGTCGACATCTGCACGCGCGCAGGCGTCCCCGGCAAGGGCTCGGCTTTGGCCAGCCTGACCGAAGAAGAAGTCACGAAGGTGAAGGCGTTTATGGAAGGGGGCATGAAGGCTCCTCCCAAGGCAGTGCCGGCCGCACCTGTTGCTCCGCCGCCGATGGTTCGGCCCGCCACGGCGACGCCGGCCGCTCCCGTGGCTTCCGCTCCGGCAGCACCGACGCCCATCGCCGCCGTCGCCGCTCCGCCGGCCGATACCGGCGTGATGCGTCGCGAAGATTACATGAGCCCCGGCGGCACGCAAGGCAAACCGCCGGTGCTGACGCCGCGCCGCGAAGAGCGCTCGGCCGATGCGCCGAAGCGTCCGCTTGAAGCCAAGTCGCGGGCACCGGTCATTCGCGTGGCCAAGGCCCCGACGGTCGAGCAACCGACGTTCACCGCCGCCTCGAACGAGCCGGCCCCGCAAAAGCCCGATATCAAACTGCCGCTCGATGCGATTCGCGCCTCGAAGCTCGGCGGAGCCAAGCCGCTGCAAGCCCACATGCGGAAGGCCGAAGAGCGCCGCAAGTCGGACATTGAAGCGGCCGCCGCCCCGCCGACGACGGCTCGCGGTCCGGCTCGTCGCGAAGGCCCCGGCGGCCCGGGTCGTCCGGGCGCAGGACGTCCCGCGACGCCGATGTTGCCGCTCGACGAAGCGGCGTTGGCTCGCGAGCGTGCTCGCGCCAAGCCCGGCACCGGCAAGCCCGGCGGCGTTCTCGATCTCACGATGCGCGAACAGCGCCAACTCGGCCGCAAGAAAAAGGTCGACGAACCGCCGAAGCGTCCCGGGTTGCCCGGCGACGAAGACGCACCGGCTCCGAAGCGGATCCATCACACGCGTCGCCGCATGATGCGCAACTCCGGCGCCAACACCGCTGCGCCGCGCAAAGGCAACGTCACGGTCGAAGCGCCGTGCAACGTTCGCGCCTTGTCCGAAGCGCTCGGCGTTCGCGCCCAGCAGGTGATGATGAAGCTGCTGCAACTCGTCGGCACGATGGCGACCATCAACACCGAACTGAATCAAGAGACGATCGAACTGCTGGCCGTCGAGTTCGGCATCGAAATCAACCTCAAGCTCCCCGCCGACGCCGAAAGCGAAATGCTCTCGTCGTTCGAAACCGAAGTCGACGATCCGGCCACGCTCGAAACCCGCGCACCGGTCGTCACCGTGCTCGGCCACGTCGATCATGGTAAGACGTCGCTGCTCGACAAGATCATCGGCCTCAACGTCGTCTCGGGCGAAAGCGGCGGCATCACGCAGCACATTCGCGCTTACCGTGTCGAAAAAGACGGCCGGCCGATCACGTTCGTCGACACGCCGGGTCACGAAGCATTCACCGAAATGCGGGCCCGCGGCGCCAACGTCACCGACATTGCGATCATCGTCGTCGCCGCCAACGACGGCGTCATGCCGCAAACGGAAGAAGCGATCAGCCATGCCCGTGCGGCCGGCGTGCCGATTGTCATTGCCTTGAACAAGACCGACTTGCCGGGCATCAACTACGACCGCGTCTATTCGCAGTTGGTCACCGCCGGCTTGCAACCGACCGAGTGGGGCGGCGAAACCGAACTCGTCAAATGCTCCGCCGTCACCGGTGCCGGCATTCCCGAACTGCTCGAAACCTTGCTCACGATCGCCGATCTGCATGAGTGGAAAGCGAACCCGAATCGCAAGGCGACGGGAACCTGCTTGGAAGCGTCGATGGACGAAGGTCGCGGCGTGATGGCCAAGTTCTTGGTGCAAACCGGAACGTTGAAGGTCGGCGACGCGATCGTCTGCGGTGCCTCGCACGGCCGCGTGAAGGCGTTGTACGACACGCTCAAGACTCGCAACGAGTTGGACGGCGCAGGCCCGTCGATGCCGGTGAACGTCACCGGTTTGGACGAAGCTCCGAACGCCGGGGATCACTTCTACGTCGTCGAAGACGTCGCTCAGGCTCGCGAGATCGCCATGAAGCGCGCCGGCCTACAACGGGCCACGTCGCTCGGCGACGGTCCGGCCCACGTCACGCTCGAAACGCTGTACGACAAGCTCGGGGCGGTTAAGGGGGTGCAAACCCTCAACCTCATCCTTCGCGCCGACGTCCGCGGGTCGATCGAAGCGATCCAAAAAGAACTGCAGAAGCTCGCCCACGCCGAAGTGCAGGTCAAGATCCTGCAGGCGTCGGTCGGCGGCGTCACCGAGGCCGACGTCTACTTGGCCGACGCGTCGGACGCGGTCATTATCGCGTTCAACGTCGTCCCCGATCAGAAGGCGCGCGTGTTGGCGGCCGACAAGGGCGTGGAGATTCGCCGGTACGACATCATCTACAAGGTGACCGACGAATTGCGTCAGTCGCTCGAAGGGATGCTCAAGCCCGAACAGCGCGAAATCGAACTCGGCCGCGCCTTGGTGCAGCGTGCGTTCTCGATCAGCCGCGTCGGCACGGTGGCCGGTTGCCGCGTGCTGGACGGCACGATCGAACGGGGCGCTCGCATTCGGATCATTCGCGATAGCCGCGTCGTCGGCGACTACAACATGGAGTCGCTCAAGCGCGAGAAGGACGACGCCCGCGAGGTTCGCGAAGGCATGGAGTGCGGCATCAAGATTGCCAACTTCAACGATATTAAAGAAGGGGACGTGTTGGAGGCGTACAAGGTGGAACAAGTGGCTCGGACGCTGTAACGGGTCGTTCGCTTAGCCCGGTCGGCCTCGACCGGGTCGCCGCACGGCCGCGGCGGCTAAGCCGGTTACATTCCTACCCACACGGTTCCTTGCACTTATGACCTCACGTCGTTTACTCAAAGCCGCTTCCGCCATTCGCGAAGTCGTCAGTATGGCGATCCTCGCCGAGATCCGCGATCCGCGCGTGCAAAACGTGACGGTCACCTCGGTCGACGTGATGCCCGACATGCGACAAGCCAAGGTCAACGTCTCCATCATGGGCGACGAAAAGACTCAGAAGTTGGCGCTGCACGGCCTGCAAAGCTCGGCCGGCTTCTTGCAACGCAAGATCGCCGACCGGATCGACACCCGCTACACCCCGCGGCTTGAATTCGTGCTCGATCCGGGCGTGAAGAACGCGCTCAAGATCGCCGACATCCTGCACCGCGTCCTCCCGGCCGACGATCCGAATGGACCGAAAGAGGCGGCGACGGAGGGCGAAGTCGTGGAAGACGAAGTCCTCGACGACGAACCGGAAGCCACCGATTCGGACGCCGCCGACGCTTAACTCCGCGCGAACCGACCAAAACATCGAACTCTACACTTTCCTTCAACCCTGAACTCGCACCATGGCCGCCGTAAATCGCTCCGTCGTTCTGACCAAGCTGCACAAGGTTCTGAAGAAGCATTACCAACCGGTGACGCCCCCGACGGGCCGCTCGATGTTGGAGAACCTGCTGTACGCCTGCTGCTTGGAGAACGCGCACTACGGGCCGGCCGATCAGGCGTATCACGCCGTCTCGAC
>CAMCTH010000375.1 GCA_945877965.1 Planctomicrobium piriforme
ACGTGCATCACCGTCGGCGGGCGATGGAAGGTGCCGCAGGCGTAATAGACGCCGAACCGGCTGGGGGCCAACATCGGGCCCAGCGGCGGAATCTGAATCTGCCCGCCGTGCACATGCCCGGCCAACATCAGGTCAAAGTCGTGCCGTCGGGCCCACGGCAATTGGTCGGGCGAATGCGAGAGCAACACCCGCAAGTTCGGCCCCGGCCCGCGCTCGGGAAACGTCTTGGGGTCGGCCGCCTTGCGAATCCAGGGGCGCTCGTTGCCGGCGAACAGCACGTCGACGTCGCGAATCTTCGCCTGCCGCCAACCGCCGCCGACGTCGATCAGCCCCACGTCGATCAGCCGCCGCCGCGTCTCCCGCTCGTCGATCCGAATATCGTGATTGCCGAAAATGAAGTACGAACCATGCTTGCTTCGTAACCGACCGAAGACGTCGGGGATCCAATCCCAGCACGGAATTTTTTCCACCAAGTCGCCGGTCAGCAGCACCAAGTCGGGCTCCGTCTCGTTCACCAATTCGACGACGCGCTCGAAGTACGCCTTGCCGATCCGACCGGTCAGATGCACGTCGGTCAGATGTGCGATCCGCAGTCCGTCGAGTTCGGCCGGCAAGCGCGGCAGGCGAACGTGCTTTTCGTGCAGCGCAAGTTGCAGCGATTGGTTCCCGGGCAACGCAGTGATGAACTGTCCGTAACGATCGCCGACCGGTTCGTCGCCGAACACTCCGCGGAGATTAAACTTCCGCACGCGATCGACCGTCTGCAACTTCGTATCGCGCCGCAGCAGTCGGCGCACGACCCACGGCAGCGCGCCGAGCAGCGTGTTCGCTGCGCACAAGAGAACGTAGATCTGCAACCCGCCCGGCAAATCGTCGGCCGCGCCGTTCACTCGCAGCATCCACCAACCGACCGCCGCCGCTGAGCCGCCGAAGATCAGCGACAGCACCGAGTAGGCGAAGACCTTGATGACCTTGTGAGGAATACCCATGCTGTGGACGATGTTGCCGATCCACAAGAGCCACGCGACGTGACCGGGAACGGCGAACAGCACGAGCCAGTCGGGCAACGCATGCAGTTCGACCGTAATGCCGAACCAATCGATCATCGTCTGGGCTAAGAGGCCGACGACTACAAAAAGCCCCGTACCGCTCATGCCGCGCAGTACTTCTCGACCGTGTCGAGCAGTTGGTCGAGGCGGAACGGTTTATAGAGGACCGATTTCAAACCGGCCTGCCGCGCCTTGACGATCGAGTGCCCCGGGTCGTAACCGAAGCCGGTCATCAACACCAGCGGCACCGGGTCGATCGTTTCTTTGAGCTTCAGCAACAGATCGTAGCCCGTCACGTCGGGCAGGCGAACATCGGCGATGATCACGTCGTAATGTTCGCCCGGCGCGAGGTTGCGAACCATGAAGCACGCCTCGCCGCCGTTGTGGGCCGTCTCGACGATACAGCCGAAGCGATCGAGCGATTGGTGAGCCGCCGTCCGGACCGCTTCGTCGGCGTCGACGACCAAGATCCGCTTGCCGCGGAGCTTCGGCCGATCCGGCACCTGCTGACCTTGCGGCAGGGCCTGCGTCGGGGCCATCTGCTGGCCCACCTGGTGGATCATCTGCTTGATATCGCGGGCCCCGCGGAGAATGCGTTGCAGCCGCTCGGCCACCTCAGGCTCATGCCCGATGTAGCGTTCCATCACGTTCACGGCATCGTTCAGAATGTCGTCGACCGGCAGCGCGACGGCGCTGTGGATCGCTTCGACGCTCATCGCGGCGGCCCCGGCCCGCTCGACGACGAGCAGTTCCAACGTGTTCAAAGCGACGGCCACGTTCCGCGAGAAGATTTCGAGGAATTGCTGATCGCTATCGCCGAACGCCCGAATGTTGGGGCTTTCGACGTTGAACGTGCCGATCACCTCTTCGTGCAATTTGATCGGCACCGTCAGCGAACTGCGGCCGCCGTGGCACCCTTCGAGATAAAGCGGGTCGGTCGCCGTGTCTTCGCACAAGTAGCTCTTGCCGGTCGCAGCGACGAAGCCCGTCACGCCGTTCCCTTGCGGTTCGGAATAGAGCACGCGCTGAGCGGCGGCGCTGGACATCCCTTCGGCGAGCAGCGGCTCCAGCCGACGAGTGCGAGCATCGAGCAAGCGAATTTCGACGACGTCGAAATGGAGCAGGTGCTGCGTGAAGTGGAGAATGTTCTGCTTGAGCAACTCGATCCGCTCGTCGATCGTCATGCGGAAGAGTTCTTCCGGCGTGAGATTCGAAAGCTCCATCCCCGCGCTGTGAATCGAAGCGAGCTTCTGCTGCTGTTGCACTTCGGTCGTGACGTCGCGGAGCGTGACGATCAGCGTCCGGCCGATACCGTCGGTCAGCGGAGCGGCATGCACGCGGTAATAGAGGTCGCCCGAGTGCAACGTCGAACTGCTGGCCTTGCCCGAGGCCCGCGCCGTGTTGAACGGACACATGTCAGGGCCCAAAATCTCCGGGCTGCCGAGCGCGCTATAAAAATTCGCGCCGACCATCGTCTCGCACTTCACCCACTCGCAGAGTCGATGGTTCGACCAAATAACTTTGTTGTCGGCGTCGAGAACGACGACGCCGTCGGGCATGGAGCGCAGGATCTGTTCGTACTGCAACATCTCAGCCTGGGGAGCGGGGCCGGCGTGCGAGGCGTGCGGAGCGATCGGTGCGGCGGACAAAGCCTCGGCAGAAGTGGAACAAGGAGCCTGTGAGTCGGTTTTCGGCGAATCCGTCGGTCCAGCAGAGTTGATTAGAGTTTCCGGCGAAACTGAATTCAACGGCAGGACCGTCGGTCGATGCGCGGCGAACGAATCGTTCAGCGAAGCGTCGGTACCGTCGTCGAGCGGAGCAGTCGAATCGACCGCCGCCTCGTCGAACACCGACTCCTTCGCCTGCATGTTCACGGAATGATTTCTCCGGACGGATGCGGCCTTGAGCATAGGTTGAACGCCGGCGATGCACTGGCTCCGAAGGATCGGTCTCCGCATCGCTCTGCGCCCCTGCGCTTTCTTAAGCCCGGAGGAATTATAGGACCCTCTATCGCCCTGAACAATGAAATTCGCGAGTACGCCGCGCACGAGATAACGTAAATCCTTCATCGACTTACGCACGATGCGACTTCATCGCGACCTGCGCCGCCGGGCGATTGGCGAAGTCGGAATGATCGCGCCGTCGGGTGCGATAATTGTCAAAATCGCGACGCTCCACCCATCACGACGGGATCGCCCGGAAGCGGACGACATCATCTTCGGACCAGTCGTCACCGTCGGTATTGCAACGAAAAAAATCACCGCCTCTGCAATAACTCGACGATCATTTAAGACGACGCGCGGCTTTCGTAACCGCACGTTCGCAGGCGTTTTACGCCGCAATGAGTTGCCGACTACACGGAAGCGCGGGAGACGAACGAAATGTGGCGCGCGCTGTTCATGGCCCTCGGGGTTTCGGCCGTTTTGCTCGGGCTCGAGTGTCTGGTCGTGGAGAAAGCGGTGCTAGCGCCCGGAGCACCCGCCGAGGGGCAAACGGTCGGAGCCCGACGCGATTTTATCCCGCCCGATTGGGCCCCCTGGAGTCTCATGTCGACCGGGGCCGTCACGATGCTGTATTCCGTGACGATTCCCAAACGGGGTTAGTTATTCGGCTTTCCGCAGCGCGTCGAAGTACTGTCGCTTCTGATCGCGACGCGAGCGATCGAGCGGTTGGCGATCCAACGTCGGGGCCGGCCCTTGCTCGGCGACCGACTCGGTTTGAGCCCTAATCGCCGCCAGCGCCTTCCCCTTGGAGTTCGGACCGTCGGTCGGGCCGATGACCCGCAGTTCGCTCGGCTTCGACTCGGCCCGGACGCGCGAATCGAACAAGTCCTTGTCGTCTTCGATCGTGGGGTTCTCCGGACGATTGCCCGGCTGATTGCCGATCCCCGGTCCGTTGCCCGCGAGTGTCCCGCCTTGTTGATTCCCTTCAGTCCCTTCTTTCCCCTGCCCGTTCTGAGCGAGCTTCTGCGACTTCCCTTGTCCCGGCTCTTGGCCGTCGCCCCCTTCGCCCGACATCTCGGTCTTCGCCTCGGCTAAGTCGAGCAGACCTTGATCGAGCAGGCGCATCTCGTCGAGTTGCTCGCCGAGTTCGTCGAATTGATCCTGCAGTTGGCGCAACGATTTTTGGGCCGCTTTGGAGTCCCCCTGTTGCAGTTGCTGCGCGGCGTCGGCCAGCGACTGCTGCAGCTTCTTGAGTCGCTCGCTTTGCTCGGTCGCATCGGCCAGCTTCTTGCTCAACTCGGCGGCGTCGGGCCCGTTCGATTCGCCAGGTTCTTTCGGTTGGCCGCTTTTCGGCTCGCCGTTCTGAGGATCGTCAGGCTGCGGATCGCCGCCGGGTTGCGATCGTCGCTCGGCCAGTTGCTGTTCGAGTCCCTGATTGCGCTGCTCTTGTTGCTTGGCTAAGCCTTCGACTTGCTTTTGCAACTCATCGAGTTGCTTCGTCAGCTTCGCCTTTTGTTCTTCGCTCAGCTTCTCGCTTTGCAGTTCTCGGCGAAGTTGCTGCAACTCGGCGGCCGCCTTGCGATAGTCCCCTTGCGTCATTGCCTTGGCAAACTTGTCGGCCGGGCCGGTCTCTTTCGCTTTCAAGCCGCTCAGTTGCCGCTGCAACTCCTTCGCCCCGGCCACTTGCTCGCGACGATCGGCCAGCTTTTGGCCGAGGTCGTTCAGCTTCAGCAGCGCTTCGCGAGCCTCGATCTTGTCGGCGTCGCGCAGCCGGCGGGCTTCTTCTTGTAATTGCTCGAGCAACTTCTGCGCTTCGGCCAATTGCAAACGCTCGGCCTCGCGCCGCGGCGCGGCGAGCTTCCGTTCCAAGTCGGCCGTCGACTCGCGGATCTGCGCCGTCGACTTTGCGGTCGCCGAGGCTTCGACCGGCGTCGGTCCCGGCTCGGCGAGATGCGTCGCGGCCCAAGCGGCGGCAAGCGGCACCAGCGGCCAAGCCCAACGTCGCGACAACGAGACGGGGAAGGCGCTCCGCACGTCGACCCGCTCCAGCGCGCGTTCGGCATCGGCTCGGACGGCAGCTGCCGCACGATCGTCGATTTTCGACTTGGACAAAGCAAGCGCCGTCGAGACGCGTTCATCGAGCCGACAGCGACGGTCGAGTTCGATCGCCGCCGCGGTCGCGTCTTCGCGGCGGACCCACGTCCACACGAGTGCCGCGATGAGCGACATGCCGGTCGCCGCGCCGAGCACCGTCGACCAAGCGACGCCGAGCGGTAA
>CAMCTH010000376.1 GCA_945877965.1 Planctomicrobium piriforme
AGCGGCCGCTTCAGAGCGATGTTTCGCTGTCGCATCGGCGAACTGTTATTCGATCGAAGGATGCACGATCGCGATGTTCGCGGAGCGCAACATGATGCGACGTTGCGATTCGTTCTTCGCCAACTCGAATCGCGCCGTATTTGTCGCGACTACTTCGCGCGGCCGAAGCAGATCAGGCAGCGATCGTCGCTCGATGCGCGCGGGCCGACGAACTTGCAGACGTCGTCGAGGATAGCTTTGCCGAGGGCCGTCGGGTCGGCGAACTTCGCGCGGATTTGTTTTTCCAATCGTTCGCAGCCGTAGAGTTGGTCGGCCGGGTTCATCGCTTCGTTGATGCCGTCGGTGTACATCGTCAGCACGTCGCCGGGAGCGAGCTTGATCGTCGCCGCGTCGAACTTGGCGTCGGGATGAACGCCGAGGGGCAGGCCCTTTTCGTCTTCGCCGATCGTCTCGACCTTGCCGTCGACGTGGCGCAAGTACGGCGCCATGTGTCCCGCGTTGACGACCGTGGCCGTGTGCTCTTTCGGATCGATGACGACCGCTGCAAACGTGACGAAGCGATCTTCCCAATCGCTGCGACTAAAGCCTGCATTGAGCCGGTTGATGGCGTCGGACGGATTCGATGTGCCGGCCAAGCAGTAGCGAACATCGGCCGAGAGCTTGGCCATCAGTAGCGCGGCCGGCATCCCTTTGCCCGCCACGTCCCCCAGCACGACCGCGAGTTTTCCTTCGCCGAGCGGGATGTAATCGAAGTAGTCGCCGCCGATCTGGTTCGCAGGCTCGTAGAAATCGAAAAACTCGTAGCCCGGCAGCACCGGCGGGGCGGCGGGCAAGAACCCTTGCTGAACCTTATGAGCCAAGTCGAGATCGCGCTCGAACGCCTGTTTCTTAAACGCAGTTTCGTGCAATTGGGCGTTTTCGACGGCAAAAGCCGCCTGATATGCGACGCCCGCCAACACGTCCAAGTCCGACGGTTGAAAGCGGCTCCGTTGATCGAGCGTGTCGATCTGGATCACGCCCAGGCCTTCGCCCGACGAGTCGATCAGCGGCGCGCACATCATCGAACGGATGCGGAAGTCGGCGATGCTCTGGCTGCCGTCGAATCGGGCGTCGCCGGCCGCGTCGGCCGAGAGGACCGCCTCTTTCGATTCGATCACCTTGTTAATAATCGTGCGGCTGACGCGGATGGAATCGCTGTCGTCGCCGCGACGATAGCGGACCGCCTTGGGGATGAGTGTGCCGCTGGCGACGTCTTTGAGCACGACGAAGCCGCGGTCGGCCTGGATGAAGATCTTGAAGAGACTGTCGAGCACCTTCGTGAGCACGCGGTCGATGTCGGTGGCCGTCGCGAGATTGCGCGTGATTTCGAGCAAGGCTTGGAGCTTGACCTCAGGATTGACCGAGATCTGAAAGCCCGAGCGGCTCGTCTGCACGTCGAGCGTCGACATGATCGTGGCCGACGACTTTTCGTTCGTATCGTCGATGATCTCGGCGCGCGAGGCGTCGTCGTCGCGGGCTTGCGGCTTGCCCGGCGTCGAACCCGGTGCGCCGGTATGGAAGGCGAACAGGAGATCGCAGATCTTGAGGCGATCGTTCTCGCGCAGCTTACTGCGACCTTGCAGCAATTCGCCGTTGAGGTAAGTGCCGTTGCGACTCTTGAGGTCCTCGACGAAGAACTCGCCGTTCACGCGCAGCACGACGGCATGCTGCCGGCTGATGGCCCCCGCATCGACGATGATTTCGCACTCCGGGTGGCGGCCGATCACCATGCGGTCGGCGTTGAGCGTGAAGACGCGTGTCGGCGTCATGCCGGACAGAATCTGAAGAACGGCCATAGTCAGCGTCTGCAATCTACGAGAAGAAATCGGTGCCCACGCTCGACGGTTGCCGCGGCAATGCGGGAGTCCGTCGAACCGAACTTCGCCCAGGCGATTGTAGAAGCGAGGCGCAGCGAGCGTCAATCGGCCGGAGCCCGGCTTGACGATCGCGCGTAACCGTCTTACCTTTAATCAGTTGCGACAAGGCCGGGAACGGCGAGTTTGTCGCGTCCAGCGAACCGAATCGCCGGTCTGCCGCGCCCCGTTGAGACTTTCAGCGGTGCCGGCTCAGCCGCAGGACGAATTCGAGTTCGCGATCTTGGGATATAGTGTAACGGCAACACAACTGACTCTGACTCAGTTATTCTAGGTTCGAATCCTAGTATCCCAGTTTTTCTTTCTACAGCAGGCATTTACAATAAAATCTCACGACCCTGGCCCCTACTTGGGCTGGGTCGCCTGCCTGCGTTCCGCTTCTACTCCCACCTTTGTTCGCTTCAGGAGTTACGGCATGACGCCGCTTCGGATCTCGGCTCGCGCTCCGCTCTCGCGTCGTACGTTCTTGCGCGGCACTGGCGTCGCTCTGGCTTTGCCTTGGCTCGATGCCATGCGTCCCGCGTTCGGTGCGGGTGCCAAAGCCGATGTGCCGCGGCGGATGGTGGCGATCGAAACCAACATGGGCATCCTGCCGCAGTACTTTTTTCCTGAGAAGACGGGCAAAGACTACGAGTCGACGCCTTACTTGGAAAAGCTCGCAGCCCATCGCAACAACCTGACGGTCTTCAGCGGCGTCAGCCTGCCGGGCGTCACCGGCGCGCATTCCGCGGAGAAATGCTTTCTCACGGGCACGCCGCATCCCGAACGGGGCGGCTTCCGCAATGGAGTGTCGCTGGATCAATACGCGGCCGAGCACATTGGAAACCGCACGCGTTATCCTTCGCTCGTCATGGCCGTGTCGAACGAAGGGCAAACGCTGAGCTTCACGCGGAGCGGCGCGCCGATCCCGGCCGAGAAGAGCCCGAAGAAGTTGTTTCAAAAACTGTTCGTCCCCAGCAAGCCGGAAGAAGTGACGGCCAACGTCGAAGCGCTGCAGCAAGGTCGCAGCATGCTCGACTTCGTCGGAGAGCAAAGCAAGCGACTCGGCCGAGCGTTGTCGGCCGCTGATCGTGCGCGAATGGATCAGTATCTGACGTCGGTCCGTGAGTTGGAGCAGCGCCTTCACACTTCGGAAGAGTGGGAACATAAGCCGAAGCCGACCGTCGCGGCCGCCGCGCCCGAAGAGATCACCGACTCGAAGGAGTTCGTCGCCCGCTCGGAGCAGATGTACGACCTGATCAAGCTGGCGATTCAAACCGATTCGACGCGGCTCGTTTCGCTGTTCGTCGACACGGTCGTGATCCACAACATCACGCACCACGGCAACCGGCCCGACGTCCTCGCGGAACTCCGCGGCCACGAAGAAGGCCAGTTCGCCGCGCTGAACAAATTCCTCACGTCGTTGGCTGAGTTGAAAGAAGACGGCGAGCCGCTGCTCGATCGGACGATGGTACTGTACGGCACGTGCATGGGGAGCGCGAACTCGCACTCGAACGTCAACCTGCCGGTGCTGCTGGCCGGCGGCGGCTTCAAACACGGCCAACACTTGGCCTTCGACAAACAGCACAATTACCCGCTCTCGAACCTGTACCTGTCGATGCTGCATCGCCTGGGGATCGAGACCGATACGTTCTCGAGCGCCAAGGGAACGATGACCGGTTTGGATTTGGTCTAACGGCGTCGTCGCCGCCTCGCTCGCCCTTCTCCCCTTGAGGGAGAAGGTGGCCGCGCAGCGGCCGGATGAGGGGGAGCCGCGGAACACGCAAAGCCTCAAAACACTGCATTTCGACACGCAGATACCCCTCACCCCCGACCCCTCTCCCTCAAGGGGAGAGGGGAGAATCTTACTGCCATGTTGCTACGCCTCGCCCGGTTTATTGCCGCCCCGATCGTCGCCGTCGTGCACTTGTCTGTGCCTCTGCAGGCCGCGGAGCTTTCGATCGAGTTTATCAAGACCCATTGCTACGACTGCCACACCGGCGCGGCGGGCGAAGGGGGGCTCGACCTCACGGCGTTGAAGTACGACTTGAACGACGGCGAGTCGGTTCGTCGCTGGGTGAAGGTTTTTGACCGCGTGTCGGCCGGCGAGATGCCGCCGAAGGAAAGCAAGCAACCGGTCGAAGCCGATCGAACGAAGTGGACCAAGCAGTTGCAAGTGGAGCTAGTCGCCGCGGAGAAATCGCGGCGCGAACTGGAAGGCCGGACGCCGGTGCGACGGATGACTCGCGTCGAATACGAGAACACGATCCGCGACCTGTTCGTGCTCGACGGCATCCCCTTGCAGGCGAGCTTGCCTGAGGACGGCTCGGCGCACGGTTTCGATCGTAATGCCGACGCGCTCGACATCTCGCACGTCAACATGGCGAAGTACGTCGAAGCGGCCGACCAGGCGCTCGACATGGCGATTGCCGTGCAGCCGCACCCGCCGTTGCAGCAAACGCATCGCTTCTCGCTGGCCCGGCACATTTATCACATTACGATGAACGGCGACGCCGTGGTGTTGAAAGACGGCAAAGCCGACACGGTGTTTCCTCCCGGAGGACACATCGCGCACGTCGGCGCGATCGAGCATGGCCATATCCTGAAAAGCAGCCATCTGCGCGGCGCTTCGATCGGCGTCTTTCGTCATGAAGACGAGTCGTTCAAGCCGTACTTTTATGACTTCGCGGCGCTGTATCCCGGTCGCTATAGGATCAAAACTTCGTTCTGGAGTTTCGGCTGGGACAAGGGCCAAGTGCTGCCGGCCCGCGGCATCGAGGCGGCCCGGCTCTCCGTCGTGCAGTTGCAAGACGACGGCCGCGGCGGCGGCCACCCGAGCTACATCCTGGGCTACTTCGACGCGCCGCCGAACGTGCCGCAAGAACACGAAATCAAAACCTGGCTCAACTTCAAAGACACGATCGGTTTCAATGCCGCGTCGCTGGCGCCGGCGGTGAACTACAGCCGACCCGGTCGCGCGATGGCGTTCACGGGGCCGGGCATTGCGTCGGACTATATCGAAATCGAAGGCCCAATTCACGACGTCTGGCCGCCGGAAGGACATCGTCGCTTGTTCGGCGACCTGCCGTTTGCGGCGATTGAAACGAAAGGGAATCCCGGCATTCGCTTGCCGAAGCGAAAGATCGTCAAACGCGAGACGCAGGCTCCGAATCCGCCCGATACTCCGTCGGGTAACTGGACCGTGGCGAGCGTCTTCCCGCAAGCTGACGCCGATCGCTTGCTGGCCGCGTTCTTGCCGCGCGCGTTCCGCCGACCGGTCTCGGATGAAGTTCGCGCCGAGTATCTGACTCTGTTTAATCAGCGCATGGCGGCTGGCGACTGTTTTGAAACAGCGCTCCGTTATGC
>CAMCTH010000377.1 GCA_945877965.1 Planctomicrobium piriforme
CGCTTGGCATTACACCGGCGACGGTCATTTGCGGCCCGACAAACTGATGACGGCGTGGCGGTGCGTGCTCCAGTCGCTCGGCGTCGAGCTGATTGAAAACTGCGAAGTGCGCGACATTGCTAGCGTCGACGGCGTCAGTCGCAGTTTGGAGACGTCCGGCGGTCCGATTTCCTTCGAGCAAGTTGTCTTTGCCGCCGGGGCGTGGACGCCGCAGTGGAACCGCAGGTTGCGTCTATCGATTCCGATCCAGCCGGGCAAAGGATACTCGCTCACCTTGCCGCCGACGTCGAACACGCCGCGACTGCCGATGATCTTTGAAGAGCATCGTGTGGCGATCACTCCGCTGCAGAACGCCTGTCGCATCGGCTCGACGATGGAGTTTGCGGGATACGATGCCACGTTAAATCCGGCCCGCTTGCAACTGCTGCGCGATGGAGCCGCCCATTATTTGCGCGATCCTCTCCCGCCGACGCCGCTCGAGTCGTGGTGGGGGTGGAGGCCGATGACGCCGGACGGCTTGCCGTACATCGGCCGGGTCCCCGCCATTTCCAACGCCTATCTTGCGGCGGGGCACGGAATGCTCGGCGTCACGTTGGCACCGGGAACGGGTCGGTTGCTGGCGGATCTCGTCACCGGAACGACGCCGCACGTCGATCCTCAACCATACGCGGTTGATCGCGGATAAATCGGATCGCACTGTTTGCCGATGACTCGCCGCTCGACACGCGACGGCCGGCGAAGGGGCGAAGTCTCTACTCTCCCGTCGCCCTCGACGACCATCGTGACGGCGTGAGATGTTTTCCTTTTCGCCGACGTGGAGGTATGCTCTTAGTCGGTCTTGGTGAGTGCCGATCTGCATCCCAGCCGGTCGAGAATGCGCCTGATCAAGCGACCGCTCAAAAAGAGCTCGGCGAACTTCTAGGAATGCACCCATGACCATGATGCTACGCTTCGCTTTGTTTGCCTCGTTGTTCGTCGCAGCAACAATGGTCGCCGCGAGCGGCACGGTTCTCGCCGCGGAAGGCGAGGGGCAATCACCGCGTCCGAACGTCGTTGTCTTTTTGGCCGACGATTTGGGTTCGGCCAACGTGCCGTGGAGAGGATCAAAGTACTCGATGCCGACGCTTGATGCGCTGGCGAAAGAGAGCGTCAAGCTCGACGTCTGTTACGTCCATCCGATGTGCAGTCCCACGCGCGCGGCGCTGTTGAGCGGTCGGGCGGCTAGTCGGTTCGGTTGCACCGGCGCGCAGAATGAGCGGGTCTTTCCGTTCGGCACCGTCACGCTCGCGTCGGCGTTGCAGAGCGTCGGTTACGAAACGGCGATCGTCGGCAAATGGCACTTGGGATCGCGCGCCGACTGGGGGCCGAACCATTTTGGGTTTAGCTATTCCTATGGTTCGCTCGCCGGCGGCGTCGGTCCGTACGATCATCATTACAAAACGGGACCCTTCACCGAGACGTGGCATCGCAACGGCGTGCCGTTGGAGGAAGAGGGGCATGTCACCGACTTGATCGCGGCCGATGCGATTCGTTGGCTCGCCGAGCGCGACGGGTCGAAGCCGTTCTTCTTGTACATCCCTTTCACGGCCGTGCATATTCCAATCGACGAGTCGCAGAAGTACCTGGACTTGAACAAGCAGTTCGAGCATCCCGGCGATCGTTTGCATGCGGCCTCGGCGACTCACATGGACGAAGCGATCGGCGCGGTGCTGGCGGCGTTGGATCGCAGCGGCCACGCCGAACGAACGATCGTGCTGTTCTTCAGCGACAACGGCGGCCACTCGCGGATTAAGAACAACGACACGAAGTACCCCGGCAAGTATCCTGACGAGCAAGTGACGGGCGACAACACGCCGTTGCGCGGTTCGAAGACTCAGTTGTATGAAGGGGGAATTCGGACCGCGGCGCTCGTTCGTTATCCGGGCCGACTCCAGCCCACGACGGTAACCGCGCCCATTCACACTTGCGATTGGATGCCGACGTTCTGCCGCTTGGCCGGTTATCAGGCGAAGCAAAATCTGAAGTCGGACGGCCGCGACGTCTGGCCGATCTTGACCGGCGAGCAACCGTCGCCCGAGCCGCGGACGTTGTACTGGCTGGGAGTCGGACGACGCGAACGGGCCGTGCGTCACGGCGATTGGAAGCTGATCACCGGCGAGAAGGATCGCATCGAGTTGTACGATTTAGCTCACGATCCGAGCGAGACGACGAACTTGGCGGAACGCGAACCGCAGCGTGTCGCTGAGCTGCGAAAGTTCATGGAGCTTGCGGCCGCGGCCGACGACGATGCCCGCGTGATGGAATCGGCTAAGTGATTCGTGCGCAGGCGAATCTGTAGTCGGCTTGTCGACGATTCGGCGTCGCGGCATCTGCATTCGTTGCATGTAATCTGCGGCATGGGACTGCACGCCAACTTGGCGTTTGTAGTCGCAACACCTCGCTCCGGCACGAGACGTGCATTCATTCCCTTTGCGGCAGGCGTTCTGAGCCTACTGCCTTTGCGTTCACCATGCGTTGCTTTCGCTGCGCCCCGGTATTCATCGGATGGTCGCGCGGTGACCAGCTTGAGGAGGGATCGTTCATGTCTTCCAAAATCTATCTCGAACCGGCAGCTCGTGAGTTTGCCGAAGCGACGGCGAAGCCGCCGTTCCTATTTGAAATACCGCCGGAGCAAGGGCGGGCGAAAGTTGATGAAGTGCAATCGAGTCCGACGACGAAGTTGCCGGTCAAACTTGAGGACCTGACGATCCCCGTCGGGCCCAACGGTTCGATGTCAATTCGGATTGTGCGACCGCCGCGAACGACGAGGCCGCTCCCGGTGATCGTGTATATCCACGGCGCCGGCTGGGTGTTTGGCAATGCGCACACGCACGACAAGCTGATCCGCGAACTTGCGGCGGGCACGCAGGCGGCCGTCGTGTTTCCGATTTACAGTCTGTCGCCCGAAGTGCGCTATCCCACGGCGTTGGACGAATGCTATGCCGTGACCAAGTGGGTGGCGGCCAACGGCAAGCAACTCGGTTTCGACGTCGATTCGTTGACGATCGTCGGCGACAGCGTCGGCGGCAATCTTGCAACGGCCGTCGCGTTGTTGGCCAAAGAACGACAGTGGCCGCATATTCAACGACAGCTTCTGTTTTATCCCGTGACGGATGCGTCGTTCGATACGGATTCGTACAACCAGTTCGCGACCGGTTACTTCTTGCGTCGCGATGCGATGATGTGGTTCTGGGATCAATACACGACCGATCCTGCTGAACGGGCCGCCATCACCGCCTCGCCGCTGCGGGCGACGATCGAACAACTGCGCGGCCTGCCGCAAGCGTTGATCATCACGGCCGAGGCCGACGTGCTCCGCGACGAAGGGGAGGCGTATGCCAACAAACTCCGCGAGGCCGGCGTCCGTGTGACGGCGGCTCGCTTTCAGGGGATCATCCACGACTTTGTGATGCTCAACGCCCTGTCGCAAACGGCCGCCGCGCGCGGCGCGATGTCGCTGGCGATCAGCTGGCTCCGCGAAGGCTTCGCCGGGAAGGTTTGATCTCGGCGTTGCCGCTGCGGGCGGCGCGAAGTACGATCGACTTGCTGCGCCATGTCAGAGCAATCGCTCGTGAGCCCGCCCATGGAACGTTGGATTCTGTACGCGATCATCTCGATGTTGTTCGCCGGTTTCACGTCGGTGATCGCCAAGCTCGGCCTCAGCGGCATTTCGAGCGAAGTCGGTCTCGCCGTGCGCACGTGCTTTGTCTTCAGCTTCGTGCTGGCGTTTGCGGGGTTGGTCGTGCCGCAGACGGAATGGTCGCAACTCACGTGGCGTAGTTGCGGCTGGCTCGCCCTCTCGGGCGTGACGACGGCCGTCTCGTGGGTCTTTTACTACAAGGCGATCAAGCAGGGCCAAGTGTCGACCGTCGCGCTGATCGACAAAGGGAGTTTCATCGTCGCCGTGCTGATGGCGTGGTTGTTTCTCGGTGAACGACTTACGCTTCGAACCGTCGTCGGCAGTTCGCTGATTCTCGCCGGCTTGATCGTCGTGGCGCGACGGTAGATCGCGCTTCGCCTCTCCCGCCGGGCAAGCCCGGCGGCTAGACTCCCCTCATCCGTCGACTTCGTCGCCCCCTTCTCCCCGGTGGGGAGAAGGGGCTCTAAAAGTAATGCTCTAGCAACCGTCGACTATGGGCGTCGAGTTTCTCGACGTCGTTCACGATGTACCGCACGCCTTGCATATCGGAGATGAGGCAGCGATGCTTCCCGACGCGGCGGACCGAGTCGGCGCCGTCGAGCAGGAACTTCGTCGGGCCGCGATCGGTTTCGACGGTCCATTCCGTCGGCTCAGCATCGAGCGTGATGTTGAGAATGCGTTGCACGGCGGGAAGAAACTCCCGGCGGTCGAGTTCCGTGGTGAGAGTCTTTTGCAGCGCTTCGGGCAACGTCGCCAAGTCATCAATCGCGGTGATTTCTCGCCCCGCAGCGTTACAGATCGAAATCCAGCGCCGCGGCTCGGTCAGCGGAAAGGCGCGGATCGGTTCGACGTCGACGTGCTGCTCGCCGGCCGCGTCGGTAAACATCAACCGGCCCCACGGATCATGACGCAGGTCGAACGGCGCGGTTGGTTGCGGTTGGTCGGCCATCGTAAAACGTTATCCGTGAGCGAGGTCGATTTGAGCCTGGTGCAGTCGGGCATACGCTCCGCCGCGGGCCAGCAACTCTTCGTGATGGCCGGTCTCAACGATCCGGCCTCGTTCCAACACAACGATCTCGTCCGCCTTGCGGAGCGTGCTCAAGCGGTGGGCGATCGCGATCGTCGTCCGGCCCCGAATCAAGTTGTCGAGCGCTTCTTGAATCTCGCGCTCCGTCTCGGTGTCGACGGCCGACGTCGCTTCGTCGAGGATCAAAATCGCCGGGTCGATCAGCAACGCGCGCGCAATGGAGACGCGTTGACGTTCGCCGCCGGACATTGTTTGACCGCGCTCGCCGACGATCGAATCGTACCCGTCTGGCAGACGCAGAATAAACTCATGAGCCCGGGCCGTCTTCGCCGCGGTGACGATCTCTTCGCGGCTCGCGTTGGGCCGACCGTAGGCGATGTTCTCGGCGATCGTGCCGTAAAACAGAAACGGCTCCTGCAAGACGATGCCGATGTGGCTCCGATACTCTTCGATCTTGTACGAACGTATATCGTGATCGTCGACTTGGATCGAACCTTCCCCGACGTCGTAAAACCGGCAGACCAAGTTGACGAGCGTGCTCTTGCCC
>CAMCTH010000378.1 GCA_945877965.1 Planctomicrobium piriforme
TGTGCGGAATGCCGGCCTAGGAACAGGATGACGACGAAAACAGGTTCGACCCAGGGGGAAGGTCTGCGCGGTGCCCGTGTTGAAGGCTGAAAAACTGGCGTTTCGAGCCTCAATCCGGTCGAGGGAACCCAGGAATCGGAATCAGGACGGAGAAAACGATGAAAATTCATTCCGCGCTAGACGCGGGGGGGGGGCGCGTTGTTAAAATGGCGACCGTTACGAGCTGGGATCGGTTCCAGGCTCAAGCCAAATGGGAAATGTCGGGTAGAAGTTCGCGCGGCGCGATCCGCCTTAATGCACGTTCGACTTCGCGCCGTCGCGGTCGGCGACGTCGGTCTCGGTCTTCGCCGACGGGCCTGCTTCGTCGAGGGCCGTCAGGATCTGCGTCTGCGTATAACCGTCGCCGAAGCGAATCGGTTCGTACTTCTTGCCGGCCGGAAAGATGGCGACGAGCGGCACGCTGCCGGCCGGCTGCATTCGGCGGAAGAAAGCCTTCTCTTCGTCCGAGGCGTTGTCGATGTTCATCTCGTAAACGAGTACGCCGTTCGCAGCGACGCGGGCCTTCGTCTTCGAGCGATCAAGATTCGCCGCCTTCAAGGTTTTGCAGGTCGCGCACCAGTCGGCTGTGAATTCGACGAGGACCGTCTTGCCGGAATTCACCTCGCGGACAAACTCAGCCATCGCGAAATGCTTCCACGGCAGCGGGTCGGTCACTTGCGGCATCGCAAAGGCGAGCCAGCCGATGAGCCCGGCGAACGCGGAGGCCTGCGCCCACGCTTTGAACTTCGTCGGCAACTCGGCATAGCCGGGCGTCCGACCGATCCACCAACAAGCGGCCGACAATCCGGCGAGCAACACCAACGTCGGCATCAAGAGCGCGGCATCGATCGGCAACATGAGCCACAAGACGGTGCCGATTAGCACAAAGCCCATCAACTGCTTGAACGTGTCCATCCACTCGCCCGGCCGCGGCAAGACTTTGACTAACTCGGGACGCAGACCAATGAGCAGATACGGTGCGGCCATCCCCAGGCCCATCGCCGTGAACATGGCGTAGGTAATGACCGGCGTCGCGGTGAACGCAAAGGCGACGGCCGTGCCGAGGAACGGACCGCTGCAGGGGGTGGCGAGGACGGTGGTGATCATCCCTTTGACGAACGCGCCGATCGCGCCCTCTTTCGAGGCGGCCTTCTGCGCGCTGCCGGCTCCGGCAAAGCCCGGGATCGGAATCTCCCAGACGCCGAGGAAGCTGAGCGCCATGACGAACACGATCGCCACGAGCGTGATGTTGAATCCGTCGTAGCTGAACTGCTGCCCCCAGCCGAACGTCGTTCCAAAGAAGACGCTGAGCACGACCGGGATCGTCGCCAAGATCCAAAAGACGCTCAGAATGCCGAGCGAGTACCAGAAGTTGAGCAAGAAGACGCGGCGCCGATCGTGGCCCCCTTGCTCCACGAACGACAGCACTTTGAGGCCGATGACCGGCAGCACGCACGGCATGAAGTTGAGGATGAAGCCGGCCAACAGGCCGACGCCGAGCATGACCGGCAGCGACGACGGACCTTCGGCCGATTTGACGTTGATCTGGGCGATGTCGTAACCGGTCGTCGGAGCGGCGGCCGATCCGACGGCGACCGCGACGGGCGGAGTCGAAGCGTCGCCGAGCACGCGGGCCTTGATTCGGTTGTAGCTCAATTGCGAATCATCGACGAATCGCACCGGCGTCGGCGGGGCGGCCGCGGCGGTCGGGCTAACGAGCAGCGTCGTTTCGAAACGGACCGAGCCGGGGCGATCGCATTGCGATTTCTCATCGCACGTTTGAAACCCGATTGCGCCGGCCAGCTTGTACTCGCCGGGAGCGGTCGTCGCCGGGACGGTGACCTCGAGCGCCCAAGTGACTTCCTTCTCAAAGTACGGAACCAATCGCGAACCGGCGACGACCGGCGTGCCGTGCGGCGGCGTCGGTTGGCGGTCGGGCTGAGCATTGGCTACCTGGAAGCCGGCGGTCTCGTCCATAACGAACAGCGTCGGTTGGTTGCCGAACGTCTGCGGCTCGTCGACTTGGTACACGTGCCACAGCGGAGCCATCGTCGCGGTGAAGAGCAACTTGGCTTTCCCTCCCGGCACGACGGCGCTCGGTTCGATCCGACCATTCCAAGTGAGGTGCGAGAGTTGCGGCTGGAACGTGCCGATTTTGATTGCGGCCGGATCGGCCCCGCTCGGCGGCGAGTTTAGTTTCGCCAAGCTCGACGGCACCGGCGGCAAACCGGTTAGCCCGGGAGGCAATGGCGGCATGCCTGACGGACCTTGCTTCGCTGCAATGGCCGGAGGATTGGACGATGACGGAGCAGGGGAGGCGAAAGGACTTTCCGCAGCGGGCGGCGCGAGGTCCGGCAGCTTCATCGCCACCGCGCCAAGCTTGGCCGTGAAGGGATGGTTCTTCGGCTGCATGCAGACGTCTTTGCATGCCTGGGCGAACACATCGCCGCGGATTTCTAAGGTCGCTAAGTCGACGCCCGCCGTGGGCTGCAATGCCGCCACCCACGTCACGCTGCCGCGATGTTCTTCGGCGATGAAGCTCGGGCCGAATGCCGGCTCGGGATGCAGGTTCGGCTTTTCGATCGACTGAAAGGGACCGACCTGAAATTGCGCCGCCGGCATTACCTTGACCTGCGTCCGGACCTGACCGCCGACCGGTTGCGTGATCGAGTAGGTGTTCCAGCCCGGCAGGAGATCGGCGGTGACGACGAGTTTGGCGGGCTGATTGCCGACCGGGGCTGCGATGACGGCCCGAACCGAGATCGGGTTCTCGACGGCGTCCCCGAGGAACGATTCCAACTGGGCTCGGGCCGGCGACGCGAGCCCAAAAGCGACCAACCACAAAACAGCCGCAGCCCCTGCGCTCGGCGCAAATCGGTACGTCCGCATCTCTTCAAGTCCTTGTGCGATAGGGCCTTCGGTTACCGCTGTGATTTTATCGCCGGCGGAAACCGTGGGTCAATGTCGTTCGGTTCGCGACTCGTAACTCAGGCGGCGTGCGGCAGTTCGATGCCGCCGGGTCTCAGCCGGTTTCAACCATTCGACGCAGTCGGGCTAAAAGTTGGTCGAATCGTCGCACGACGGCGTCGCGATCGGGAAAGTCGCGATCTTCCAAGAAAATCCAGCGGAGCCAATTCCAGGGAGCCATCAGCGTGCCGCTGCGGTCGAAGGCGTCTACCAAGTGAAGCGAACACGATTCGAGCAAAGTGCCGCGACAAGTGTGTTGATAGGGCGCGAGTAACGTCGTCCACTCCGGGCGTCGCTCGTCGCAGAACTCACCGAGCACCCGGGCCGCATCGGCGGCGGGGCTTTCAAGCGACATCGCGCCGAAGTCGACCCAGCCGGTGACTTCACACCCGGTGAAAAAGACATGCTCGCGGCGGATGTCGCGAATGCAAACGGCTTGCTCAACGTGATCGGCAGTGACGGCCGTCAGCATGGGACGAACTTGCCTTGCCGCGGTCCCCAAGAGTTGTACATATTCGTCGCGCTGCACGGCGAGACGTTCCCAACCGAGGGGGACCGCTGCGTGCCGGACCTCCGTTAAACCGACTGCCGTCACGTAGTCCAACTTTTGCAGCCGTTCGGCTATTCCGGGCGAAGGACCGCGCGGCGCTGCGAGAGCATGGCGAAATATCCCCTGCTGCAACGATGCCAAGTGAAACGCGGCCAGCGCTCGCCACACACAGGCCAGGCGTTCGTCGTCGATCCGCGGCGAATCGTCCGGCGTGCCAGGCATCCAGGGCGTCACTTCCCAGAGGTGACCTTGATGCTGCGCGATCGTGTTGCCGTCGACGTCGGGCATGGGAGCGGGCACAAATCGGCATCCCGCTGCGACCGCGTTCCGCAGTACATCGTGGATCCGCCGCAGGCCGGCCGGAGTCGGGTGTTCGGCCGGCCAGCGTCGTAAGCAGACTGTCAGCAGCGGCGTGGCGACCTGCCAGACGTCGGCCCCGCTGAAGCCGTTGCTTGCCCGGCGCGGTTCGGTCCCGTCGGCCACGCTCAGACCGAAGCGGACCAATACTTCGCCAAGTTCCGCAAGAACGGGGAGGGGCATGGCAACATAGTTGGTGGTGAGTGTGCTTTCGGCCGGTCCCGGGTTCGCCCCGGCTTGGCTTCCGGCCTACAATCCTCACAGACGCCCCAGCCGCTACGCAAGTCTGTCGTTTTGTGAAACTTGAACGACCCGCGAAACCTTGCCGGTTCAAGCTAATTCGCAGAGCGGGCAAGATGGGGTATATTTACGGGTCTCAGTTCCGCCATTGTGTCGGGGCGCAATCCTGCCTGTTCGCGCCTGCCGTGTCTCCGACCTGACATCGCCGAGGAGTCTTCCATGACGTCGTCCGCTCGTGCCCTGCTCGTGGGTCTGCTCTGCTTTGCGCAAGGATGGGGTTCGCTCGCGCGGGCCGAGGAATCGGCCGACAAGAAAGACGCCGCCAAGCCGGAATTGAAAGCCGAAGCCGCGCCGATGCCGAGCGCCACCGGCGGTTCGTCGAGCGGCGGAACCTCTGCGGCTCCCAAGCCGAAGTACCCACCGGCCGCGGAAGTGCTGAAGGACTACACGAAGGTTGACGGTCTGATTCCGCTCTATCAAAAAGACACGCGGCTGCTGGCCGAGATCACGCCCAGCCTGATGAACCGCGATTTCATCGTGCTGACCTCGATTGCCCGCGGCATCGGCGAAGGCCAATTGCTCGGCGGCATGTCGTGGGGCTTCGGCGACGATTGGCTCTGGACGTTCCGCAAGGTCGACGACGATATCCACGTCGTCCGCCGCAACATCCGCTTCCGCGCCGCGAAGGGGAGTCCCGAAGAAAAGGCCGTTCGCTTCGCTTACACCGATAGCGTTTTGTTCGCGCTGCCGATCGTGACGATGGGCCCCTCGGGGGGCGCGATCGTCGACTTCTCGCAAATCTTCATGTCGGACCTGCCGCAGATCGGCATGGCCATGCCCGGCTTCATCTTCTCGCCGAGCAAGAGCACCTGGGCCGAAGTGAAGGGCTACCGAGACAATGTCGAGCTGCAAGTGGCGGCAGTCTACGGCGGCTCGCCGTCGATGGATCTCGAGACGGTCCCCGACAATCGCGGCATCACGATCCACGTTCACTACTCGATCAGCCTGTTGCCCGAGACCGGCTATCAACCGCGTCAGGCCGACGACCGCGTCGGTTACTTCCTGACGGCGACGAAGGACTACTCGAAG
>CAMCTH010000379.1 GCA_945877965.1 Planctomicrobium piriforme
AGAACAGCGCGCAGACGCCGTTGACCGAGAACCTGCTCAGCGGTGCCGCGGCGGCGAGCGGTGCGGTGACGGAACCCTTCGCGATCCCCAACAAGTTTCCGAGTCCGTATATCCACCTGCATTATGCCCGCGGTTGTTCGGCGGCCGAGGCGTTCTATCAGGCGGTGAATGGGCCGTATCAATTGCTGATCGTCGGCGACGCTCTCTGCCGACCGTGGGCCGATCCGCCCCGCGTGACGGTTGCCGGAGTCGAGTCGGGCGCAACGGTGAAAGACGTGCTGACGCTGACGCCGTCGGCCAAGACGCCGTTTCGGACCTACGTCGCTCGCTACGAAATGTACGTCGACGGCATGCTGTACGAAGTTTGCGACGGCGACAAGAAAGAGAGCCTCACGCTCGACACGCGGCGGCTGGCCGACGGTTATCACGAAGTGCGCGTGATGGCGGTCTGCACCGAGCCGATCGAAACGCGGGGCGGAGTTTTGCTACCGCTTACCGTTGCCAATCGCGGCGCGACCGCGACGTTGGAACGAGTCGACGATCGTCCGGTCCGCTGGGGCGAGCCGCTGCGGCTCCGCGCGAAATCGGCCGGCGCGGCGGCGCTCGTTCTGGCGCAAGGGAGTCGCACGCTGGCGCAAGGTCCCGGCGAGACGGCCGAGTTCACGTTCGATCCGCGGATTCTCGGCATGGGTCCGATCTCATTGCAAGTGGCGGCCGTCGGCGGCGCGGGCCCGAGCAGCAACGTCGTCTCGCCGCCGTTGGAACTTGAGATCCTGACGAACGATCCGTTGGCGTCGTTCAAAATTCCCGGCGGCGCGCAGTTCAAGCCCGGCATGCTGCTGACGCAAGAAATGGGAGAGCCGCGGACCGTGTTCACGCTGTCGCCCGACAATTGGTTGGCGGGGCAGGGGGTCGCGGCGGGCGAGGTCTTTGCGATCGTCGGCTTCTTGAACACCGAACGCGACGGCGAGTATCAGATTCAACTCCGGCACGCCATGCAGGCCGCCGTGTTGGTCGACGATCGCCCGTTGTACGAAGCGAAGAATGCGTCGACCGTCGTCGACTATATTCCGGTCGCGCTCAAGGCCGGTTTGCACAAGATCGAAATTCGGGGCCGAGCGACCGAAGACCTCCGTCTCGACATTCGCTTCGGCTACGCCGGGATGCATCCGTTGCGTCCCGCATCGATGACGCACATCCCGCTGCCACAGTAAAGGATTCCTTCGTCGTGACGCACGAAACGTACATGCGGGCCGCACTTCGCGAAGCGGCCCAAGCCGGCGCCGAAGACGAAGTGCCGATCGGCGCGGTGATCGTGCACGACGAAAAAATAATCGCCGCGGCCCATAACCAACGCGAACAACTCCGCGACCCGACGGCGCATGCCGAGATGATCGCCATCACGCAGGCGGCGCAAACGTTGGGCGATTGGCGACTCGAAGAATGCCGGCTCTACGTCACCCTGGAGCCGTGCCCGATGTGCGCCGGCGCGATCGTGCAGGCGCGCATTCCGCACGTCATCTACGGCGCGGCCGATCCTAAGGCCGGCGCGGTCGACACGCTCTATCAACTACTCCGCGACCCTCGCTTGAATCATCGTTGCGAAACGACGGCGGGCCTGATGGCGGACGAATGCGGCCTGCTGCTGACACGATTCTTTCAAGAGAAACGCCGACAGGGGAAGAAGTGATAAGAATGCGTCCGCAGATTGCGCAGATTTCGCAGATGGGAAGAGGATGAGAGAGCGCATCTCTCTGTCCGTCCTTCATTTCCATTTCTTATCTGCGTAATCTGCGTAATCTGTGGATGTATTCTCCGTCCTAACGTCGATGCCCGAGCGCACCCTCGCTCGTCGCTAAGCGACTGCGGAGTTCCTCGGCTCGGGTTTGTAGAGCCGCGAGTTTGGAGTCGTCGTGACGTAGCTCGCGGCACGAGGCTTCCGTCGGTGCGAAGAGCGCCGGGACCGCCGAGCCGCCGGAAAGCCGTTCGCGGAAAGCATCGATCTCGCGATCGAGACCGCGCTTCAAACGTCCGGTGAACGACCAGAGCAGTAGTCCGCACCACGCGATCAGCGTCAGCCCCGCGGCGAGAAAAAACTCCAGGCCGTACAAAGGCTTGGCCGGGCCGAAGCCGAACTCTTCGACGAGCCACGAATCGTAGACGAAGTTTTTGAGGAACCGATAGACGAGGGCGACGAGCGGGACGAGCAGCAGTAACTCGTAACGACCGCGGGTCCACCAGCCGGTGTGTCGCTGAGCCAGTTGATCGACGGCCGCTTGCAACTCGCCGGCCGCGCGACCGACGAATTCTTCGGCCGCCGTCGCCGCTTGGTCGGCCACTGCTTCGTAACGAACCGCTTCGCGCGGCAAGTCGGCATCGGCGACGTAACCGTCGACGACGATCGCGGCCGTGCGGAGATCGCTTTCGTTCCAGGCCATCGCCGCGCCGCGCTCGGCGGCGTTCTCCTCTCCTTTACGACGTCGACTCCGCTGCCAACGTCGGGCTCCTTCCAACGCACCCCACAGGGCCATCTGCGCCGGCGTCCGCACGCGCGAGAGCCCGAAGCCCGACGCGATGCCGCCGAGCGCTTGATAGCCGCGGAGCACGCAGGCGAACGGGCTGAATCCCCACCGCGCCGTCACCGCCTCGACGAGCCGCTCTTCCCAAAGCCGCCGATTGCCGTGCAATTCCATGGCCACGCGATCGACGAGTTGCGCGCCGAGTTTCGCTCGTTGCTCGCGGACCGCCGTCTCCAGCGGCGCGAGCGGACTCAACGCCGACTCATAGCGGACGCCGCAGCGCTCCAACGTCTCGTCGATCAGGTCGAGCACGTTCGCACGACGAATCCGCGCCGCCGCCGTCCCGGCGAGTTGCCGTGTTAGGAAGTCGACGAGTTTCGCAAAGTCCCCTTGCGGCGCGCGCCCGGCTCGGGCATCGGCCAGCGCGGCAACGCCGTCGACGTAGAACATCTCGCCGGCCGCAAAGTCTTCATTCAACACACGTCGCCAATCTTCGCGGACGTCGTCGTCCACGTCGGCGTGAGTCTGCACGAAGACGAGTCGCGCGCCGGTCGCGGCGGCGGCCAACTCGGCCGACACTCGCGCGCTGCGATACTTCTGCTGCGTCGAGACGATCAACAGCACGTCGCAATGCGGCAGGATGTCGCGCAACCGCGCGAGGTTCGTGTCGCCCGACGCTTCGTCCTCGGTCGTGTCGGGATCGGGGCAATCGATCAACACGGCATGGTTGAGCAACGGCAGATCGCGTTCGACGCGGCGGACCGTCGTCGGATCGATGCCGAACAACTCCGGCTCGACGCCGGGTCGGGCGATGAACGTCGGCTGCCGCGTCGTGGGTCGTTGACGCCCCGCGGCACTGACGTCGTCGCCGGCCAGCGCGTTGACGAGCGTGCTCTTGCCGACGCCGGTGCCGCCGAGCGTCGCCACGACGAGCGGCGCTTCGATCCGCACGCGAACCGCATCGCTCCGCTGCAGCAGACGTCCAACCAGCGTGCGACATTCCCGGGCCGCCGGCCAGCGGACGTCGCGGTCGTGCCAGTCGTGCAAGGCCGAAAGCAAGGCGTCGACTTCGGCCAGCAGCGTCAGATGTTCCAACTCGTGTGACATGAAAGGCGAGCCGCGGGCGCAAGCCCACGGAGTATTCCAGGCGAAACCGAGAGAATGCACCGTCCATCGCGGCGATTCGCTTCGTTCCATACTACTGCGCGGCTGGACGGTTTCGTACCCATGGCTTACGCTGAAGTTTCGTCGTTTCTTCCTGGAGCCGAGTCGCCCGTGCCCGATAAATCCGCTACGCAGACGTTTCACATCACCGCCGAAGAGGCCGGCAAGACCTTGGCCGCCATTCTGCGCGCACGCCTCGAAGGGACCCCCTGGTCGGCCGTGCAGCGCCTCGTCACTTCGCGGCGGATCATGGTCGACGGCAATTTGTGCCGCGACGAAGCCCGACGTTTGAAGCGAGCCGAAGTGGTGAAGGTGCTCGAGCATCCGCTGCCGCCGCCGCCGAAGGAAGAAGACGTCGTCATCCGCTATCTCGATTCGCAAGTCGTCGTCGTCGAGAAGCCGTCGGGCCTGACTTCGGTTCGGCATCACGAAGAGCGAGCCTGGAAGGAGGATCGCAAGAACATTCAGCCGACGCTCGAAGACCTGCTGCCGCGGATCATCGCCAAGTTGGAAAAGAGTGCTCGCGCGGCCCGACCGGTGAAGAAAGTTCGCGGTCCCAAGCCGGAGACGGGGGAGCGCAAGCCGGCCCGGACGCCGCCGGTTCGTCCGGTCCATCGGCTCGATCGCGAGACAAGCGGGTTGATGATCTTCGCCCGGACGGTGCCGGCCGAGCGACATCTCGGCATTCAGTTTCGCCAACACACGACGTATCGTCGTTATCTCGCCGTCGTCGAAGGGCATATCAAGACCGAGCAGCGGATCGAATCGCAACTGATTCGCGATCGGGGCGACGGCCGGCGCGGAAGCACCGACGAAGAAGACGTCGGCAAGACGTCGGTCACGCACGTCCGGCCGATCGAAGAGGTCGGCAACTACACGCTCGTCGAGTGTCGGCTCGAAACGGGGCGAACGCATCAGATTCGCATCCATCTGGCCGAGGCGGGGCATCCGCTGTGCGGCGAGAAGGTATATCGTCAGCCGCTCAAGGATTCGTTTATCCCCGACACGAGCGGTGCACCGCGCGTCGCCCTGCATGCGGCCGAGTTCGGGTTCCAGCATCCGACGACCGGCGAAGATTTGAAGTTCTCGATGCCGCTGCCGCCCGACCTGGAACAGTTCATAAAAAAACTTCGCGGCACCGATAAACCGAAGCCGACGCGCCGCGAGCGCAAGGCTGCGAAACAAGGACCGGCGGAGGCCGAATGACGACCGGGGACTCACCGTCGCGCGAACGAATGCCGCTCGCCGGCGTGCGGGTTCTTGATCTGTCTCGCATTCTGGCGGGACCGTTTTGCACGCAACTGTTGGCCGATCTCGGTGCCGACGTCGTGAAAGTCGAACGTCCCGGCACGGGGGACGACACGCGGGAATGGGGCCCGCCTTTCGTGGCGAACGATGCCGACGGCAAGCGCGGGCCGAGCGGATATTTCCTATCGTGCAATCGGGGGAAGCGTTCGCTGGTGCTCGACTTGGCGAAGCCCGAGAGCCGCGCCGTGCTCGACGATCTACTCCGCACGGCCGACGCGATGATCGAGAATTTTTTGCCCGACACGGTC
>CAMCTH010000380.1 GCA_945877965.1 Planctomicrobium piriforme
GACGCCTTCCAGCCGAGCAGATACTTCTCACCCTGCGGTCCGAAGAAGTCGCGTAGGCCGGCTTCGCCGAAGTCGAGCGGCGCGACATGCGGACTCCAGAGATGAAGCGTCAGGCTCTTGCCGGTTGCGCTCCACTCCTTGGGAAACTGCTGCCAGAAGCGACGGAGCGAACCGGTGACGGCCGCGCGACCGTCGGCGACTTGCATCCACGGCTGGGCGCGCTCGCCGCCCTGGAGTTCTTTCGCCTCGCCGCTTTGTTCCTGACGCAGCGAGGCGCGGCACTCGAGGTTGCCGTAGTGGCGATAGGTCTCTTGGATGAGTGAAACGGAGTCGTCCGGAGTGCGGAGCGAAACGGTTTGGGCGGCGTTCGCGTCGTCGCCGACCCCGGCCGTCACGCTCCGAGCATCGCCGCTCAGGTTCAATTCCAGCGGTAGCGCGATGTCGGCAAACTGCACGTCGCGGGTCGAGCCGAGGATTTTGAACTCGTCGATTAATTTGACGAGCGGCAGGCCGGCGAAGAAATGATAACGCGTCCGATACGCGATGATTCGCTCGCCGTTCGGACCGGTGTACCAGCCGTCAACGCGGACGCAGGCACGCACTGGGCCGAGCGTTTCGACCTGGATCGTTCGCTCCGCGCCGTCGCGGGTCGATTCGAAGCGCGACTTGTTGGGTTGAAGATAAACATGGTCCCCTTCCCTGCCTCCGGTTGCGATCTGTTCGTCGGCATCGAAAGCCCCGTTGCCGTTGAGGTCGATCTGGACTGATTGCAGGGCCGCCGGGCCGGTGGCTGCGAAAACGGCTTGCAACGGACCGGCCCGCAAGGTTGTGCCGGCCGCGTCGACGGTGATCGCGGCGGGGAACGAGGCCCGTTGGACGTCGCGGCCGAACTCGAGTGCGTACTTGCGGCCTGGCTGGGCGATGAAGTCGATCGTTAGCCAGCGGATGCTCGTCTTGGCGGCGTCCCACGTCGCGGCGACTTTCGTTTGCAGCGGCTGCTCTCCGCCCTGATCGTCGACGAGGCGGCACTGAGCGGCGTCGGTCAGCGAACCTTGCGCGAACGGAACGCCGGTCGTGATCGGCCACGGCACGGAACGCTCGGCGCGTAGTTCATTGAGCACGAGCTCGACGCGCGTCGCAGCCGTTGCCGGTCGGTCGTTCGTCAACGACAAAGCAAACAAGCAGACGACCAAGAACCGGCAGAGGGGACGAGTCATCGAACGACTCCCAATTGAGAGACGGGGGCGAGGCGGGAACAAGGCGGGGCGTGGTTCAGGCAGGCGGGGAGTTTCGATTTCGCGAGAGATCAAAACTCTTTCTGATATTAACCGATGCGAGGATTGCTTCCGAGCCTTTTAGACCGTTCAATAAGCAGCCTCATCACCCGTTTCATTCGGAGGATGCTCGTATGTCGATGCGTTCGCGTCGCGAGTTTGTACAATCCACGCTCGGAGCGGGCTTGGCGATCGGCGCCGGCCTTGCGATCGAGAATTCGTCTTCATCCAGTTTCGCTCAGGAGTTAGCCCCGATGAGTCCGCAGAAGATCGCCGAAAGCCTTGGCATCACGTTCGAGAAGCAACAGCCCGGCTATTTGAACAAGTGCGTCCGCTCGGGCAATTGGCTCGTCACATCGGGGCACACCAGCAAGATCAAAGGGAAGCTCGGGGCCGAGCTGAGCGTCGAGCAAGGGGCGGCCGCGGCGCGGGACTGCACCGTCCAAATCTTGCAAAGCGTGTGGAACACGCACGGCACGCTCGACGGCTTAAAGGTGATCAAGGTGCTGGGCTGCGTGAATTGCACGCCCGACTTCGTCGACCAACCGCCGGTCGTCAACGGCTGCTCCGACTTGCTGCACCAGATCTTCGGCAGAGAAACCGACGGCTACCATGCCCGCAGCGCGCTAGGGTTCGCGTCGCTCCCGAACGGCGTGGCGGTTGAGGTCGAGGCGATTTTTGAGGTGAAGGGGTAATAAGAGCGAAGAGACGTTCGAGCTAAACGAACGTCAGGTGGCCGTGGCTGGACCGCAAGAAATCTACGGAACGCAAACTTCCGGGGCTTCGCGAGTACGCTCCAGCCCCGGCCACCCTGCCGTGTTCATTTCAGCGACTTTCGTGAGTTCATTAGGCGGCTGAAATGTTTGGATGGTTGTTTAATCGTCGAAAGAAATGCAAAGATGGCACTCCGCCGACATTGCTCCCCACCCGTAAAGACATTAGCGTTTTTGGTTCCCTCGACGAGAAGCGGGCCATTAAGCATTTTCTTGGCAAGGATTTGAGGCAGGCGGAGGCCCTCTTTCGCGAGAACTTCGGGGTTTACGCAGAAGATCTGATGTGGATGGGACCGCGTGCGTTTTGTTTTTATGTCGATGCTGCGATCGCTTACCTCGCCAGTCCTGCCTCCACGGGAGACAGTGAAGCCGCTTGCGGCTTTTGCGGTGCCGTGGAGTTCCAGGTGGAGCACTATCGGATGGAGATTAGTTCATCGCTTTCCCGAATTGAAGATGCCATTCAGTTGATCCTCGGCGATATCGATCGATACGAATGCGGATATGTGGACTTAGCGTCTCGCTACAGAAACTTGTTGGCAAAAATACGGGCTTAGCAGTTTGTCATATCGTTTGCATAATGACGGTATCGATGGCCTAGTAGTCCATCGGGGAGCTAAGACAACGGAAACATGACAGGAACGTTCGTCGTCGCGCTGCGGGCGACGGCCTCCGTGAACTCCATATAGCGGACGCCGTCGGGGAAGTTCGTGAACTCGACCGGGCGGCCGGTGCGGATCGAGGCGATGAAGTCGGCTTCGACATTCCAGCCGCCGCGCAGCTCGGCGGGGACGGCGATCTCGCAGAGTTCCTGGTCGCCGACTTGGGCGCCGAGGATTCGTTCTTGCGGCGCGAGTTCGAGCTTTAAGGTTCCGGCCGAGCCGTAGAGATGGATCTGCGCGCCGGGGCCGAAGCGGGTGACGCCGCTGACTTGATAGATGGCCGAGGCGCCGTCGGCAAGCGTCGTCAGCACTTGCACGCTGTCGGGCGTCCCGACCGGCCGCATCGCACCGGTTGCGGTGTCGACCCGCTCGGGAGTGTGTGCCTTTGCTTGGGCGAAAAGACGGAGCGGTTCTGTGGTCCAGCGGAGCAACGTCTCGTGGACGATGCCGAGCGTGAGCATATTCACGCCCGAGAGTTCGGCCACTTGTCGCCAGTGCAACGGCGCGGCAGCGTCGGCCAGGGCATCGTTCGTCGCGATGACGACGACCTCGCGGAGTCGGCCGAGATAGTTTTCTTGCAACAACTGCTTCACGCGGCCATGCATACCCAACCCCAACGGGCTCGGCACCAACTGGGCGACGCAACGCGGGTTGCGTTCGGCGGCCGCCAGCATTTGTCGCGCCTCGGCCAGGTTCATTGCCATCCGCGCTTCGCAGAGCACATGCTTGCCGGCATCAAGGGCCGCGATGGCGATGGGGGCGTGGAGATAGGGCCAGGTGCCGATGACGACGGCGTCGAGATCGGGATCGGCGACGAGCTCTTCCCACCGCTGGTACGACTTGGCGATGTTGAACTCTCGGGCCGCCGCGGCGGTCGATTCAGGACGTCGATTGCAGACGGCGGCGATCTCGACGTCGCCGCATGCCAGCAAGCCCGGCACGTGCCGCAACTTCGTGTTCCCACCCAGGCCGACGATGCCGACGCGTAAGGAAAATAGACTCACGGGTTAGGTCCTTACCCACAAAGTGATTGGTTTGGATGGAGCGTGGTTTACCGATGCAACATCGCGCCTACGTTGCCGCAATGCATTCGATTCTGGATTGTGAAATTTATCACGGTGCGAATGCGCAACGATGTGTCTCGTTAGCATCATCCCTTCGCGCGCGTGATTTAAAAAAATCGGCAACCCGCAACGCGAACAGGGCGACCTCGCGAAAACAATTACTACGTTTGCACTTCGCATCGCCGGCATTGTGCGCAGAATTGAGCGTAAGGTGAAACTACGCAAAAGGCTCTCTTGCCGAATTTATAATTCGAGACGATACTTGCATTAGGGACAGGACAGGTGACGGGCAATGAGGCCCGACCTCGGCGAGTTGCAGGATGCATTCACAGCCGCTAACCCGCCTCGCCCAGTTCCGGGTGCTCTTTTCCAAGTTTGCTCACTCTGAGCGGATTCGGCCACTTTGTATGGCCCGCGAAAAAACTGCCGAATCTTGCCCAGGTCGTTCCCTGCGCCCGCGGCGGGAACGGTGCTCTGCCTGGATCCGTACGAAATGGTATCGGACGAATTTTCGCCCCCTACCCGCTGACGATAGGAACCGAATGAGACGCGACTGACGAAAACAGAAACTCCCTTGCTCCTCTGAGGAGGAACTGCCATGAGCAGTGGAAGCTCGATCATCTCGCTAATTGCCGAGCGACAGGATCTCGACCAGTTCCGTAAAAAGAACTGGGTCGGCTCTTTCGAGGCCTATCTGGACCTCGTTCGCGAAGACCCCAAGGTCACGCGGAATTCCTTCGAACGGGTCTACGACATGCTGATGTCGTACGGCACAACGACCTACGAAGTAAACCGAGAAAAGCACGTCCGCTACCGCTTTTTTGACGATCCGGACCACGGCGGGGAAGATGCGGTCTTCGGGCTCGAAGATTCACTGGCAGCCTTGGCCAACGCATTGAAAAGCGCTGCGAAAGGGTACGGCATTGAGAAACGCGTGCTGTTGCTGCACGGCCCGGTCGGCAGCAGCAAGAGCACGATCGCGCGGCTGATGAAGCGCGGCATCGAACGTTACAGTTCGAGCGACAACGGGGCGTTATACACGCTCGGCTGGGTCGATCTCGAAGATCCCGAGTTGGTGCATTGGTGCCCGATGCACGAAGAGCCGCTGCACTTGGTTCCCGAGCGTTTTCGCAGCGACGTGACCGCGCGCCTCAACGAAGGTCGCGGCGAGTCGGACTACTTGGTTCGTATTCACGGCGAACTCTGCCCGTTCTGCCGCTACATCTATCACGAACGATTGGCAAAGCACGGCGGCGACTGGGTGCGCGTGACGCAAGACGTTCGCATCCGCCGACAGATTCTGAGCGAGAAGGACCGCATCGGCATCGGCACGTTCCAGCCGAAGGACGAAAAGAATCAGGACAGCACCGAGCTAACCGGCGATATCAACTATCGCAAGATCGCGCAGTACGGAAGCGACAGCGACCCGCGTGCTTTCAACTTCGACGGCGA
>CAMCTH010000381.1 GCA_945877965.1 Planctomicrobium piriforme
CGCCGATCAACACGGCCATGTCGACGTGCGGATAGAGCCGATAGTTCGTGCTGACGAAGACGCAGCCCCGATCGGTAAAGAACTTCGGCTTAAGCGCGACGTCGGATTTATCCCCCTGCTGCCACCCGCCGCCGTGAATCCAAAAGACGACGGGCAGGCTTTTCCCCTGGGCGTCGTCAGGCGTGTAAATGTCGAGCACCTGCCGCTCGAGCGCAGGATCGGCATACGGTACGTCGCGCTCGACGTGCATCGCCTGAGCAGCCGTGGCGAAAACGAAGACGAACAGCGGGGCGATGAGTCGAAGCATGGTTTAGCTCGTCAAGCGGTGGTCTGGGTTGAAGGGATTTGAATCCTACTTGTCGAATGCGCTGCGAAACCGTTGCACGGCATCGCTTTAGCCAAACAACTCTGCGATCGGCCGCCCACCGTCGAGCACGTTCCGCGGGCGGCCTTTCAAGTCGAGATACTGCACATCCGTCGGAACGTCGAAGTGGCGGAACAGCGTGGCTCCCAAATCGCCCGGAGTCACCGGACGATCTTGAATCACGCCGCCGTCGCGCTCGGTGGAGCCGATGACCTGGCCGTGCCGCAGGCCGCCGCCGGCTAAACACATCGACATGACGACGGGCCAGTGATTGCGGCCGTCGGTGCTCCCTTGCGTCCCCATGATCGGCGTCCGGCCGAATTCGCCCATGGCGATCACCAGCACGTCGTCGAGCATGCCGCGGCGATCGAGATCGTCGACGAGTGTGGTAATCAGGTGGTCGAACAACGGTAGCAGCGGGCCCAGACCGCGGCTAATTCCGCCGTAGGGAGGAATGTTGTCGCCGTGAGTATCCCAGGTGCCGGAGGCGCCGTGATAACTAAGGTCCAAGGTGACGAAGGCGGTGCCCGCTTCGACGAGCCGGCGGGCGATGAGCGTTTGGCGACACCACAGATGTTTGCCGTAGCGCGCACGGATCGACTCGGGTTCTTGCGACAAGTCGAAGGCGTCTCGTGCGCGCCGGCCGACGAGCATGTCCACCGCTTGTTGCTGATAGGCATCGAGCGCCGACATCGAGCCGCCGAGATCCAAGTCGGCCCGCAGTTGATCGAACTGCGTGAGCAACTGACGGCGAGAGCGGATTCGATCTACCGACAGTCCGGTCGGCATCTCAAACAAGGTGCCCGCGTTGACCGTTCCGGTATCGACGCCGACTTCGGTGTAAATCGGCAGTTGCGCAGCCTGATCGCAAAGGAACGGATCGTACTGCTTTCCCAAATAACCGGCGAAGGGCAGATGTCCGCGCGACTTCATGAACGCGGCATAAGGGGGCATCGACGGTTGATTGGCGCCGTGATGCTTCGCAATGATCGAAGCGAGAGCCGGATATTGGTCCGCCTCGCGATTCGTCCGTGGCTCGGCCGCGAGATTGCCGGTTTGGAACACCGTGTTCGGCGAGTGTCCGCTATGCCGAGCATCGACCGAGCGAATGATCGTGAACTTGTCGAGCATCGCGGCTTGCTTCGGCAGATGTTCGCAAAGCAATACGCCGGGCAACTTCGTTTGAGTCACGCCGAACGGTCCGCGATTGACCAGGGGACGATCCGGCTTCGGATCCCAGGTGTCGAGATGACTCGGGCCGCCGGCCATCCAGAGGAGAATGCAGCTCTTGCCGGAACGCATCGCTCGTCCCGCCGTCGCCGCTTCGGCGCGAGCGCGCAGCAGTGCAGGCAGCGAAAGTCCGGCGAGTCCGGCGAGGCCCGCCTTCAACATACCGCGGCGATCGAACCACGTTAGACCCTCACGGCGACGACCGTGAAAATCGGCAAAGGCATGTTCATCGTGTCGCAGCGGCGCAGCAACGTTCGCGAAGCGAATCGGCGCACGATCATGAAGGCGAGACATCCGCGAATCTCCGGTGGAGCAGTGGGATGCGATGGGGCGGGATAACAAGCGGGCAAGCAGGAACCGACAGTCTAACCGATACCGCTTCAGCATACGAAACCGAAGAACATTTGATATTCTGCGCGGCGTGCCTGCTCGTTGCCTGCGTGTGATATTCGAACCCGGCAGGATTGCGTGCTTTGCTCGTCTCGGCCTAGCAAGTCGGACAATACCGGCCGCTTAGCCGTGGCAGACGCTGGGCAGGATCAGTACGCTAGAACTACCTGCCGTTCCCCGCCCTCTTCCCCGCCCGACGCTAAGCAATCATGCGGACTCTCGTCGCGCTGATTTTCTGTCTCGTCACCCCGGTCGCCCCGTTGCAGGCCGCCGAGCCGGTCGCTGTTTCGCCCGCCGAGTTGGAGTTCTTCGAGACCAAGATTCGTCCGGTGCTTGTGGAGCATTGTTACTCGTGCCACTCGGCCGAGGCGGCGAAGCAAGGGAAGCTGAAAGCCGGCTTGCAACTCGATACGCGCGCGGGTTTATTCGCGGGGGGCGAAAGCGGCCCGGCGATCGTCGTCGGCAAGCCCGGCAAGAGCTTGCTCATTCAGGCGCTGCACTACGACGGCTACGAAATGCCGCCCGAGGGGCGACTGCCCGACGACGTCATCGCAAACTTCGAACGTTGGGTCAGAACGGGGGCCGCCGATCCGCGCGTCGGCCAAGTCGCAACGGTGAAGCGCGGCCTGACGGTCGAGGAAGGTCGCAAGTTTTGGTCGCAACAACCGATACGCCGTCACGCGCTTCCGCAAGTGCGCGATGAAGAGTGGTCCTCCGAACCGATCGATCGCTTTATCTTGGCGCGGCAAGAGAGCGCCGGCATACGGCCGGTACGCGATGCCGATCCGCGCGTCCTCGTGCGACGAATTTACTTGGATCTCCTCGGCCTGCCGCCGACGCCGGAGGAAGTCGATGCGTTCGTCGCCGATCCTTCGCCGAAAGCCATGGCGGCATTGGTCGATCGCCTCTTGGCGTCCACTCACTTTGGCGAGCGTTGGGCTCGACCCTGGCTCGATGCCGCCCGATTCGCGGAGTCGAACGGCAAGGACCGCAACGTCGTCTGGCACCACGCCTGGCGCTATCGCAATTGGGTCATCGAGGCCTTCAATCGCGACCTGCCGTACGATGAATTTCTGCGTGACCAAATTGCCGGTGATCTACGCGGCGGCGCGACGACCACTCAGCGATCCGAGCGCCTCATCGCCGTCGGCTTTCTCGCCTTCGGCCCCAAAGCGCTCGCCGAGACGAAGCGCGACCTCTTCCGCATGGACCTGATCGACGAGCAGATCGACGTGATCGGCAAATCGATTTTGGGTTTGTCGATCGCGTGTGCGCGCTGTCACGATCACAAGTTCGATCCGATCCCGACGCTCGACTACTACGCACTGGCCGGAATCCTCGGCAGTACGCAACCGCTCTACGGCGTCGGGCCGCGCGGAATTAAAGGATTGCACGACAGCGATTACGCCCTGCTCGGCGAGTCGGCGGCGGAGTCGGTCGCCGCCGCCCGTGAACATCACGAGACCTTGAAAAAGCGGACCCAGGAGCGTAACGACGCCCGCTCGGATCGATACCGCGTGGTTCGTCGTCGTACCGATCGCAAGCAACAGTTGGCAAAGCCGGGGGCGGATCGTGCGGAGTTGGAAGCGGAAATCGCCGAGATGGACCGCGTGATTGCGGACTGGGACGTGAAGGTGAAAGCGTTGGAAGAGGACGTTCGTCGCCTCGAGGCCGAGTTTCCGCCGCAGCCGGAGTGGGCTATGTCGGCCCGCGAGGGGGACAAACCGGCCGACGTGCGGGTTCATGTTCGGGGCGACGTAACCCATCTCGGCGATGTCGCGCCGCGCGGCATGCTGCAAGTCGTGGCAACGTCGCAGTCGCGGCCGATCGCCGCCGACGAAAGTGGTCGCCTGCAATGGGCCGAATGGATGGTCGATTCAAAGAATCCTCTGACGCCGCGCGTCGCGGTCAACCGCATCTGGCAGGAACTCTTCGGCCGCGGTCTTGTGAGTACGCCCGACGATTTCGGCGTGAACGGTTCGCGCCCTTCGCATCCGGAACTGCTCGACGACTTGGCCGCCCGCTTCATCGCCGACGGCTGGTCGGTCAAGCGATTGATTCGTGAGATCATGCTCAGCCGCACGTATCGTCTGTCGAGTGTGAATGACTCCCGAAACCAGGAAATCGATCCCGACAATCTCCTGCTGTGGCGTCATACGCCGCGACGTTGGGAGGCGGAACTATTTCGTGATGCGGTCCTGGCGGTCGCCGGTCAACTGGACGTCGTCCCGCCGCAGCGATCAGCCGTCGGCGAGTTGCCGCCGTTCAGCGTGCCGGAGTTCAACAGCCAGTTTGCTCTGAAGCCCGAGCAGCTGGAGCATAGGCATCGCAGCATCTATCTGCCCGTCGTTCGCGGCCAGGTGCCGGAATCGTTACGGCTGTTCGACTTCGCCGACCCGAGCATGCCGACCGCTCGCCGCGATGAGACGGTCGTCCCGGCGCAGGCTTCGTACTTGCTCAATTCGCCTTGGATGATCGAACAGGCCGGGCACCTTTCGGCGCGAGTCGCCGCCTCCGGCGAGGATGACGGCAAGCGACTCGATTACCTTTACCGACTGGCGCTGGGACGAGCGCCGACGGCCGAGGAACGTCGTCGCGTTCTTAACTTCATCGCCGATGCCGCGTCGTCCGATGAAGCAGCCCGCCGCGAAGCCTGGATCTCCGTCTGTCAGAGCCTGTTGGCATGCACCGAGTTTCGATACTCACTGTAAGTACCCCGAACTAATCACTCGTTCTATGGCCTTATTCCAACCAGCCGGCGGCGTCGAGACCATGTCGTCACGGCGACGTTTTTTAAAATCGATGTCGGGCGGGTTCGGATATCTCGCGCTGGCCGGAATCGCAACCGCCGAGGCGGAGAAGCAGGCCGCCGCCGACACCGGTCCGCTGGCGCCGAAGCTGCCGCACTTCGCTCCGCGCGCCAAGCGCGTGATCTTTCTTTGCATGCGGGGCGGGCCGTCGCACGTCGAAACTTTCGACTACAAGCCGAAGCTGAATGCGGACAATCTCAAGCCCGGTCGGAATCCGAATTGCAAACTCTTCGGTTCGCAATGGAAGTTTCAACAACACGGCGAATCCGGCCTCTGGATTTCCGATCTGTTTCCCGAGTTGGCGAAGCGGGCCGATCGGTTGTGCATCGTGAACAGCATGCACACCGACAGCGAGAACCATCCACAGGCGCTGGAGCAGATGCACACC
>CAMCTH010000382.1 GCA_945877965.1 Planctomicrobium piriforme
ATCCGATCGTTCGATTTGCGGCCGAAACGATCACGCAGCCGGATGTGGTCTTGAAACCCGGTCGTCAGATAACCGAGCATCGGATCGATCTTCGTCGGCAACGCCATGAGGTAGGCGGGATGGGCCGGCATGACCTGCGTCAGGCACCAGTCCAGGTCATCGAGGGAGACATCCATGTGCAGGGTCGAACAAACATCGAGCCCGATCGTCAGCCCGTGCAGCTTCCCCATGACGATGTCTTCGAGGCAACAGCGAACCAATTGCTCGCGCGAACGAAAGACTTCGGGCCCGATGAAACCGGCGACGTCGTTTACATGAATCCACGGCTCCGGCGTCAATCCCGCACGACGGCGGGCCGCAGCCGTTTCCTTCGCTAGAGCGCGAATGAAGCCGTACTTGCGCGACTCGTGCAACACCATGTCGTAGCCGTGGGCGTGGCCGTTCGTGAAATCCGCCCCTTGGCCCGTCTCGAAATAAAAGGCGAAGCGGCCGGTACGCTCGCGAGCCCGCTCAAGCATCTTGTCGATGTCGACGTCAAACGTGGCGTTCGCCGCATCGCTACCGGCGAGACTCTGAAACCACAGCTCGGTGCTGCCGGGCTGTCCGCGTTCGACCTCCGCTTGCACGTCGATATGCGAAAGCACGCAATGCGGCATGGCATCGTCGATTCCGAACGTAACCAGTAAATCCTGCAGAGTTCGCTCCACGGCGGCGACCGCGCGCGGTTCGCTGGAGACCGGGTTCGTGCCGAGCAGCACGTCGCCGACGGCGTACGACCAACCGTCGAGGACCTGCCAGCGGATGTCCTCGACGTTATCGATCGGGGAGTTCGGTTGAATGCGCGCGCCGAGATACCCGCGCGCCCCGATGCGGCTTCCCGGAAGCGGATTGAAGACTTTCGCACCGACGGCGATCAATTCGTCGTTGGTCATGAGCTTGACGAGGCAGGCGATGACATCGCTCGACCAGCCGACCATGCGGCCCTTGATTGTCGCTTCATCGTGCGCCAAGAGCAGCAGCTTCAAGTCGCCGAGCGTGGCGTTCCGGGAAAGCTCGGCGGCGGCTACGTCGCGGGCGGCGTTCGCCGCTCGATACAGGCGGTCATCGAGCACCGGTCGACGGTCGATCTCCGCAACTCGCGTTGCCGCCAACAATCGACGGGCCAGGGATCGCGACGATTCGTCGGCCGCCGCCACCCCGACGATTCGGTCCCCTTCTTTGAATTCGTTGGCGGCGCCGAGGATCCGTTTGAAGAGCGTCCCGTCGAACCCGCCGCGAACGCGATCGAGATAGGCGAACACGTCTTCGCCGGGGATGATTCCGGCGATCCGCACTCCTTCCTTCGGCGTCGCGCCGCCGGCACCGTCAACCGATGGAAGTCCCGCACCGAAGACAGAGCTACCGGCCGTAATCGCCGCCAGGAATTCTCGACGTCGGATCATGGACGACGGCTCCTCAAAAAATCGGTAATCGCAAATCGCGAAGCCCCGGGGGGGCGTCACTCATTTGACGGGATAGAGCGATCGAATGCGAGTCCGTTCAAGGTCGTCGGGCTGATAACGAGCCTTGCCATTCCACGACGCGCGGCGGCGGCAGTCTTGTAAGCTAATGTGAATCGGCGACGATGAAAGCCGATGTTCGAGGAAATGGGCGTTCCTATGCTAGATCAACAGCCGAACCCTTCCGGTTTGCACCGGGCGCATGTGTTGAACTTCGGCTCGTTGAACATCGACCGAGTTTTTCGGGTGCCCCGGATCACCGGCCAAAGACAGACGAATTGGACATCGCTGACAAAACGCAGTCCAATCATCTTTGAGCTAGCTTGAACGCAATACCTTCAGGTCGAAACACAATGGTCAGTACACTAACGATACTCTTCGGGCTCTTAACGGCGGGGGTCGATACTTGGCCGGCATTTCGCGGCACGGGCGATAGCATCTCGCAGGCCGAGCAGTTGCCGATGAAGTGGAGCGAAGAATCGGGCGTCGCCTGGAAGGTCGACCTGACGGGCTACGGACAGTCGAGCCCGATCGTGTGGCGCGATCGGGTCTTCGTTACGTCGGCCGAGGGGCCGAACAAAGAGCAGGCGATCGTGGCCTGCTACGCGCTCGACACCGGCCGCAAGCTCTGGCAACAAGAACTCGTCAGTTCGCAGACCTGTCCGGTAAGCGATTACGTCAGTCGCGCCGCTCCGACTCCAGCCGTCGATGAGCATCGGGTCTACACGTTTTTCGAGACGGGTAATCTCGCGGCCTTCAAGCACGATGGCACTCTTGTTTGGCAGCGATCGTTGGTCGACGACTACGGCAAGTTTTTGGGCAATCACGGCGTCGGTAGCTCCTTGGCCGTCACTGCCGATACCGTGGTGGTCTTGATCGACCACGATGGACCGTCATACCTGCTGGCCGTCGACAAAGCGACCGGTCGAACGAAATGGAAGCAAGATCGACCGCAAAAGGTATCGTGGAGTTCACCAATCGTTGCCGGCGAGCAGATTATCGTCAGTTCGAGCGGCGATTGTGCCGCGTTCGACGTCCGGACGGGCAAGCAACTCTGGTTGGTCGACGGCATCAGCGGCAATACGGTGCCGTCGCCGACGGTCTCCGACAAGTTCATCATCGTCGGTTCGAGTGAGTCGGCCTCGAACCTAGCGATTCGCCGAGTCGATCCGGGCGAGTTAACCAAAGCACAGGTCGCTTGGCGCAGCGAAGAAGCCAGTGCGACGTTCAGTTCGGCGTTGATCTATCGCGGCCACGTGTATCTCGTCAACAAAGCGGGCGTCGCGTTCTGCCTCGATGAAGATACCGGTAAGACCGTCTGGAGGCATCGCCTTGGCGGCTCGTGTTGGACCTCGCCGGTTGGCGCTTGTGGGCGCATTTACTTTTTTGAGAAGTCGGGTACGACGACCGTCGTGACGGCGGGACCCGAACTGAAGGTCTTGGCCGAGAACTCATTGCCTGCAGCCGATCGCGTCTACGGCGTGGCGGTGGTTGAAGGTAAGATCGTGGTGCGGATGGGCAGCCAACTCGTTTGCCTCGCAGACCCCGTGCTAGGAGTGAAACCGGTGACGCAGACCTCGTCCACATCAACTGAAGCCTCCCAAGAATCCGGCGCGCCGAACGCCGCTCCGCTGTTCCCGGCTTTACCGAAGGCTATTACCAGCTTCGGTGCAGCAACGATCGGCAACGACATCTACGTCTACGGCGGCCATCACGGCAAAGCCCATCACTACAACGATGCCGGTCAATCGGGTGATCTGCTACGGCTCGACACGGCTGCTCCGAAAGCCTGGGAGACGCTGGCGACCGGTCCTCGGTTACAGGGCCTTGCGCTCGTTGCTCATGCCGGTGCACTTTATCGTGTCGGCGGTTTCGAGGCCCGCAACAACGAAACCGAAGAGCAGAATTTATGGTCGCTCGCCGACTGTGCGCGGTACGACCTGGCGAAGCTCGCGTGGCATGGCCTGCCGCCGATGCCGTCGCCGCGTTCCTCGTTCGATGCCGTTGTGAGCGGCGACTCGCTCATCGTCGTCGGGGGTTGGTCAATGCAAGGGGGCGATAAAGAAGCCAGTTGGCTTGAAACCGCCGTGGCGTACGACCTGCGGGTGACCGACGGCAAGTGGCGCGAACTACCCAAGCCGCCGTTTCAACGTCGTGCGCTCTCGGTCGGAGCCCTGAAGCAAAATATCTATGCGATCGGAGGAATGCAGCCCGACGGCAAAGTCACGCGTCGTACCGCCGTCTTCGATCAGACGGTAAGTCAGTGGCGAGAAGGCCCCGAACTACCGGGCGAAGAGATGGACGGTTTCGGCACGGCCTGCTGTTCGCTCAACGATCGCTTGTACATGAGCACAAGCTCGGGCAAGTTGCTCCGACTCAGCGCCGACGAAAAGTCGTGGGAACTGGTGCGGCAACTGACGGACGCTCGCTTCTTTCATCGCATGGTGCCGCTCGCTCACGACCGGCTCGTCTTATTCGGCGGCGCGAGTATGCAACGCGGTAAGCATTCGTCGGTCGAGGTGGTTACGCTGCCGCCGCAGCCCCGAGTATCGGACACGAAGTAGCCGGCGACTCCAGGCATTTTCACGCGATTGACGATTCACGGTTTCAGAGCGAGTTCGCCTCACATGTCAAACCAAGCGTGCCTCCGGTTGTTCGCCGCTCTGATACTGATCCGATCGGCAGACGGCAATCAGGCCGTCGCTGCACCGGAGCGGATCCAAGTCTTCATCTTGGCGGGGCAGTCGAATATGGAAGGGCAAGCCGTCGCCGACCTAGACGGCAAGAACTACAACGACGGCAAGGGGACCCTCACCGCTCTGCTTAGCGATCCGAAGCAAGCCCCTCGGTTCACGGATCTAAGAAGCAGCAACGGAGACTGGGGCATTCGCGACGACGTCTGGGTCCGCTACAAGCGCGAGCGTGGGCCGTTGCTGGCCGGACCGTTGACTGTCGGCTTCAGCGTCTATGGCGACAAACACCACTTCGGCCCGGAGCTGGAATTCGGATATGTAATCGGCGACTGCACTCAGCAACAGGTGCTCATCATCAAGACGGCCTGGGGCGGCAAGAGCTTGTACAAAGATTTTCGACCGCCGAGCTCGGGCGGCGACGTCGGGCCTTATTACACCAAAATGATCGCCGAGATTCGTGAGGCGCTTGCGAGCCTGAAGGCCGACTTCCCCGGCTACCAGGGGGACGGCTACGAACTGGCGGGGTTCGTTTGGTATCAGGGCTGGAACGACGGAGTAGACCCGAAACACGCCGTGCCCGAGTACGAACGGAATCTGGTGAACCTGATCCATGACGTGCGCAAGGAACTAGAAGCACCCATACTGCCCGTCGTAATCGGCGAACTGACGGGGCCCTGGATCGAAGCACCCGGCGCCTGGGCCGCGTTACGCCAGGCACAGGCCCAAGCCGCCGCTCGGCCCGAGTTCAAAGGCACGGTCCTCTTTGTCGCTACGCACGACTTCGTCCGTAAGCCCGACGACTCGCCCAATCCGGGGCACGGTCATCACGAGTTCGGCAATGCCGAGACTTATATGGTTCTTCGTCGAAATTCGGGGAGCGATGAGTCGTAGTTGAGTCAACGGTAGTCCTGCTCGACAGTATTGGGTGCTGAACAAGTCCCTTCGCTGACGAACAGGAGGTCTACCGTTGACCGACGCTGAGCTTAGTG
>CAMCTH010000383.1 GCA_945877965.1 Planctomicrobium piriforme
GCAAATTGTTGGTTCGGAGTGGGTCGCGTTCGCCGCGCAGTTTGCGCGGAGAAAGGGCTCGATTCCGCGCACTACGCAGGTACCCCAATAAGGGCCGCGCGGAAACGAGCTTCGATTCCGCGCAGCAAAGGGAGTTTCTATGTCGATTCGATCCGCACTTTTCATCCTTGCCGGCTTGCTGTTCGCGGCGACTGCGGGGCGCGCTGAACTGACCGTATCGAGCGATTTTGAGAACGGCTCGGCCGTCGGCGACGGCATCGATCAAGCGACGGGAACGATTCGCATTCATCCGGCCGGCGATCCGCAGCGCGGTTGGCCTTGCTGGTGGTATTTTCGCGTCGATGGTGTGGAGCTGGGCCGCACGTTGTTCGTCGAGATCGATCGGACGACGGGGCTGCTGCCGAGCGAGACGGGGGCCGGCAACGAGGGGAAGCCGCTCAACCCGGTTTGGTCGCAACCGGCGCAGGCCGTGTTCAGCACGGACGGCGGAGAGACGTGGCGACGCACGGAGACCGGCAAGTCGAACGCCGGACGGATGCGCTATGCCGCGAAGGTCGACGCGGCGAGCGTGCTGTTCGCGTGGGGTCCGCCTTTTACGCCGACCGATGGGGCTGAACTCATCCAGCAAGCCGTCGCCGAGCATCCGGAATTCGTGCAGGCGTTTGAATTGGCGAAGACGCGCGAAGGGCGGGCCGTGCCGGCCGCCGTTGTTCGCGCGGGAAAGAAGCCCGACGCCGAGCGCTACGGCATTTGGGTCCAAGCACGTCAGCACGCGTGGGAATCGGGCGGCAGTTGGGTCGGCGTCGGTTTGTTTCGGTGGTTGATCAGCGACGATCCTCGGGCCGTAGCGTTGCGCGAGCAGGCGGTCGTTTACTATGTGCCGGTGATGGACGTTGACAGCGTAGCGACCGGCAACGGCGGCAAAGGGCAGAAGCCGAACGATCACAATCGCGATTGGTCGGCGAAGCCGCACTTTCCGGAAGTCGCCGCCGCGCAGAAATTTATTCGCACGCTGAGCGACGAGGGGCGTTTCGATTTCTTCGTCGATCTGCACAATCCCGGCGCGGGCGAGCCGAAACCTTATTTTTTCACCGCGCCGCACGAAGAGCTGTCGGAGCTCGGTCGTCGCAACTTGGAACGGTTCGTCACGGCGGCGCGTACGGAGATCAACGGTCCGCTGCCGCTGGAGCCGAAGCAGAAAACGTCGGGTGCGAACTACTCCAGTAAATGGCGCGAGATCAGCAAGAACTGGGTCGTCTTCAACACCCGGCCGCACGTCGTCGCCGTGACATTGGAGACGGCGTGGAACACACCGAATAGCACGGCCGCAGGATACAGCACGGTCGGCAAGCAACTCGGCCTGGCGATTGAACGTTATCTGCGCGAATCGCCTCGCGCCGCCTCTTCGAAAGAGTAAACACCGTGACGCAGTTCGATCGACGACGTTTTTTGGCAAGTACGGCGACGGCCCTGACGGCAGTCGGCGGCGGATTGGTTTGGGAAATCGATGCGACCCGGGCCGCGGCCGCCGATTCGGCGAGCGGCGATATTGAAAAGCTCGAACCGCGCGGCCGCTTGATCGCCGAGTGTTCGCTCCCCGGTGAAACGCGGGCCGACGGCGTTGCGCCGCGGCATGCCAACGCTTTGCAGATGAGCCAAGATCGCTGGCTGATCGTCTACTCGACGCACGGTTATCGCGGCGTCGACGATGAGCGGAGCATCGTCTATCAAGTGCGTCGCGATGCTCCGAACGGCCCGGTGTTGAAAGAAGGTTTTTTGAGCCAAGGGCGTGAAGATTGGCTGCCGCCGGACTTCGACCTGAAGCTGCTCGCCGCCGATCAAACGATTTACAAACAGCACGGGCACATGGTTCCGTTCGGCGTACCGCAGGGGGCGATCCTCGACGGTCGCACGCCGCCGCACGCCGGATTGTTCGTGGTCAAATGGCGAACCGCGGGCCGGGTTCTTAATCGCTCGACGAACTATTTGGTCCATCGGACCGACGGCCCGAACGGCGGCCGCATCGGCCAAGGGGTTGAATGGGTGCAGTTCCGTTTGAACGCGGCGGGGGACGATCTCGACATCGTGCAATCGGCCCGACCGTTGCGACAAGTGGGCTACACGGAGGGCCCGAAGTTCACGAGCGCCGCCGACGTCGTGTGGATGAACGAGTCGTTCGTCCCGGCGGTGCCCTACAATGCTGACGCGACGGAGTGGGCCGACGTCAACTCGTTCGACGAAGGTCGGATCGCGGCGATGAAGTATCGCTTCAACCCACAGACCGGCGTGTACGAGTGGGTCGAAATCGGTCCGCGACTGACCGAGCCGGGGGGACATATTCACGAAGCCGGCTTGGCCCGCGTGGGCGACGCATGGGTGATTTCTTCACGACGCCAAGGGGCTGCGGGCGTCGCCTGGTTTCGCACCGCCGATCCGTTTGCGGATGCGCCGTCGCCCGTGCTGCCTGCCGAGCCGAAGTGCAATGCGCCGCTGACGATGTTCGTCTGCGCCGACGGCGTGTTGAGGCTCTTCACCGGCGAGGCGGCGAGTTCGCCGTACGGCAATGCCCGCGATCCGCTGTTCATGTGGGACATCGATGCCGCGCAAGGTTTCGCCGCGTCGAATCGTCGTTTGATCTTCGACAGCGTGGCGGCCGGTTTGAAGATCCGCAAAGAGGTGGTCCCCAAGATCGACTTCTGCGAACTGTTTCCGCATCTCGGCCGAACGCAGTTGGTCGTCTACGGCGTGAGCATGCGGGGCTACCACTTTCCGTATCGCGGTCGGCCGAGCATTCTTCCCGTCAACGAGACCGACAAGGCTGCGGCGGGCGTCTACTATGCCGAGATCACTTACCGCAACGAGCCGCCGCCGCGGTGGAAGTTTTGATCTTTTTCTGCTCATGAATTGGTTGAGGAAGCCGACGATGAAGAATTGCTTGCTGTTCGCGGGTCTGTGGTGCTTGTTGCTGACGAACGGCTTGCTCGCGCAGACGCCGGAGCCCAAGCCGGTAGCGAAGCCTGCGGCCAAGGCCGCTGCGCCGCGGCAAGTCATCGAAGAGGCGGCCGCGAAGCTCGAACCGACGCGGACAGTGATTTATAAAAAAGTCGGCGAGCGCGAGTTGCGGCTCGACATCTTTGAACCGGCGGGGCACAAGCCGACCGATCGACGCGGTTGCCTGATCGGCATTCACGGCGGCGGTTGGACGAGCGGCGAACCGCGTCGCTTCTATACTTTTGCCGATCACTTCGCGAAGCAGGGGATGCTCTGCGTCAGTTTGCAGTATCGCTTGTTGGACAAGGCGAAGGGCGTCACGCCGTTCGAGTGCGTGAAAGACGGTCGCTCGGCCGTGCGGTATCTCAAGGCGCACGCTGCCGAGTTGGGGATCGATCCCGCGAAGATCGCGGTTGCCGGCGGATCGGCGGGGGGGCACGTTGCGGCCGGCACGGCGCTTTTCGACGGCGTCGATGAAGCGACCGACGATCTGGCGATCTCGTCGACGCCCGCGGCGCTCGTGCTGTACTACCCGGTGATCGACACCGGTCCGCAGGGCTACGGCATGACGAAGTGCGGTTCGAAGTGGAAAGAGATTTCGCCCGTCGATCATGTTCTTGCGGGCGTGCCGCCGACGATCCTGTTTCACGGCACGGGCGATACGGTGACGCCGTTCGCCGGAGCGAAGCGGTTCGACGAGGCGATGCGCGCCGCGGGGAACCGCTGCGAGTTTCACGAGAACGACGGCGGTCGCCACGGTTATTTCTTGTACGACCAGACGCTGTACGAAACGACGTTGCGCCAGACCCGCGAGTTTTTTAAGTCGTTGAAGTTGCTGGATTGATTTTTCTGGGAGGGCGAGGCTCCTGCCGAGCCGTCTGCTCTTTTACAGCCGCCACTCGTAACCGAGGCCGACGCCGTTGGCATCGGCCCACGGTACCCAATGCGAGGCTTCGCCGGTTTCGGTCTGGTTGACGGCCGACGTCGCCAGCCAGGCCAACGACCAGCCGATCATCACTTGCGACAGATAGTGATGATTCTCATCGAGCCGTGCCATGCCCGGCAGGAACGACCCGGCGACGAAGCCGGCCTTGAGCAACGGGCGTTCGGTCAGCTGCGCCGCGGTCAGCCAGGGGATCGCGCCCATGAAGGTGTGGCCGCTCGCGCCGTTGTCGTCGTTGAAGGGACGCCAGCGACTATCGTACGGCGCTTCGTTAGGTCGCGAAGCACCGATCGCCACTTGCCAGAAGAGCAGCGCCGGAGCGCCGACTGCCGCAGAGCGAAACGATCGCTCGCCCCATTCGCCGGCCGTTCGCAACGCCGGCTGATTCTCGAACGCGTTCCCTGCCAGCGCCGCGACGACGTACAGCGGCAAGACGTATGTCCCTTCGCCGAAGTTGCGAAAGTCGCGCAGCCCGTGCGACGGCGCGACTTCACCTTGCCAGAACTCTTGAAACTCGCGGTCGATGTTCGATTGCGCCATTGCTCCGCCTGCGGCCAGCGCGAACGCCGTCAGCAGCACGGTTCGCTGCGTGTAGTAGTTGCGATGATCGGCCAGCACGCTCCGACCGAACGTTCGCGCGCGCGGAAAAGTTTCGTCCCCGGGAAGCGACGTCCCCTCGTAGGCCGCTGAGGTCGCAACCGAAGAGTCTGGCAACCGCACTTCGCCAAACATTTGGTCGAGCGGCAAAGCGTCCGTCTCGGTCGGCCGTTGAAACCACACCTCGTCGGGAGGCGGCGCGAGCGAGAGGTCGGCCGGTGCGAAACTCGCGCTCGGCGCGGCTTCGTATTCGAACGAAGGGGGAGCGAATTGGAATTCGCCGCTGGGTTGCTGCGCGCGGACCGCGGCGGTCGTCAGGACGACGATCAGCAACGGCGGCAGAAGCAGTCGGCACAACGACATGGTCGGTCTATGAATAAGCGGAGCGGCTAGCCGGCGGTGACGACGTTGCCGGCGTTCCCGCAACGCAAAGAGGGCTATCTGCGATCCTTGTCGTATCTTGCACGGCCGAAGATGGAGAGTATTTTCCGATTTGGCGAAAAACTCCGCCGCGCCTTTCCAGGCTGAAATCTCCGGCCCGTTCGACCGACGAAAAGGCTCGCATCTGCCGGCGTTGCAGGCTACGATCGACCTCGCATTTTCCCGCCTTCGATTCTCTCCGTGAGACGCACTTCCATGTCGACGCGCC
>CAMCTH010000384.1 GCA_945877965.1 Planctomicrobium piriforme
CGATTCGAAACAAAAAGTCCGGCGCGACCAAGATCGGCTTGAGCGTCCGCCGGAGCGCCGTTCGCGGTGCGTCGCCTTGCGCCAGTGCGGCGTCGTAGATTTTCAACAGGCGATCGAGTTCCGTCGCGGCAATCGGCCGACGCCAAGCCCGCCGCGTGAAGCGGGCGAGGAACGCCTGCGTCGTCGCCCGATCCGCCGTCTCGGGAACCATCGCGAAGAAGGCGTCGCGCTGCTGTTGCTGCTTCTTGATCTCGGCGTCGCTCTGCCAGGCCGGCTTCGTCTTCGGCGCCGTCGGTAAAGGGCCGAACAGACGGTCGAGCACCAAGTCGGCGGCGGTGAAATATTTTTCCAGCAGCGTCGGCTGCACGAGCAGTGCGGCCGCAATGTTTTCGTAGCTGCTGCCGGTCGAGTCCTGCGGCAGGCCGACGCGCTGAGCGACGTCGAGATCGACGCCGGTCAAATCGCGGATCGCGTTACGATACTCGACGTGGCTCAGTCGCCGCACCAGCGACGGTCCGGGATCGAGCAACGATGGATGCCCTTGATCCAACAGCGCCAGCGTCTGTTTCAATCCAGAGACGAGCGTCGTCCCCATCGCCGCGGTGAACTTCTCATCGTCCGGCGGCATCTGCTCCGTCTCGACTTGCTCGATGACCCGTCGCCAAAGCTTATGATCTTTCAGCACGGCCGACTCGTTTTCGAACGGCGTCAGATCGACGCCGCCGACCCGCTTCGTGGGGTTGTGACACGAGACGCAATGCGCCTGCAGAATCGGCCGCAGCGTCGTCGCGAAAGCATCGACCGGCGCGGCGGCCGCAGTTGGCCGGGCCATTGCGAGTTGCGCGACGAGCACGAGCGTCGACGGAAGTAATCGAGGGAGGGGCAAGATTGCGATCGCGCCGTCGAAGGCGAGCGGTAAGGGTGCGGGTCGATGTGAAGCCGGACGTCGGCCGCCGAAGAAACCGACGGCGATCCTATCTAATCTACCATGTTAATCGGGCTGCTTCGGAACGTCGCACTTCCGGCGATTTGGCGTCGATTCGCCGGCCAAACGTTCCGTTTGCCCGCGGCGAAGGCTAAGCTAAACCGCATCGATCGGCGGATCGCAATGCTCCGCGATCCCACTCCTGCGATCGACCGTCCCGCCGCCGCCCCACCCACCCTTACTCACCGTGAGTCTTCCCATGCCCTCCGACCGCCGTCAGTTTCTCCGTGGCACTTCGCTGGCCGCCGCCGGTGCGTTGCTCGCCTCGCACTTGCCGGACACGACTGCGGCCGCCGCCGCGCCGACCGTTTCCGATCCGCTGGCCGGTCGGCTCTACAAGACGCTCAAGATCGGCATGATCAAAGTCCCCGGGAGCTTGGCCGACAAGTTCGCCGCCGCCAAGCAAGCCGGCTTCGCAGGGGTCGAGTTAAACGCCCCCGGCATGAACGTCGATGAGACGAAGGCCGCCATCGTTTCGAGCGGCCTGCCGGTCGACGGGACGGTCTGCAGTTCGCATTGGCAAGTCCGCCACACCAGCCCCGACGCCGCCGTCCGCGCGCAAGCCTTGGCCGATCTCAAAACCGCGCTCCGCGACACGCACGCCGTCGGCGGACATAGCGTGCTGCTCGTCGTCGGCAAAGGAGAAGACGGGCCGGAATCGGAGATCTGGGCCCGCTCGGTGACGAACATCAAACAGGCCGTGCCGTTGGCGGCCGAACTCGGTGTGTCGATCGTCATCGAAAACGTCTGGAACCAATTTCTTTACGACCACGCCGGCGGTCCGGATCAATCGGCCGACAAGTTCGTCAAGTACGTCGACGAGTTCCACTCGCCGTGGGTCGGCATGCAGTTCGACATCGGCAATCACTGGAAGTACGGCAGCATGGGAGATTGGATTCGCGCGCTCGACAAGCGGGTCCTCAAGCTCGACATCAAAGGTTTCTCGCGGGCTCAAAGCAAGTTCACGCCGATCGGCGAGGGAGACATCGACTACGCCGACGTTCGCAAGGCGCTGGTCGAAATCAACTTCCACGGTTGGGTCGCAGCGGAAGTCGGCGGCGGCGACCTCGCTGAGCTAACAAGCATTTCGCAGCAGATGGACGTCGCCTTCGGTCTCTAATTTTTTTGCCAACGTCGAGGACTCGCCGCGTGAATCGCTTCGCTTCTCTGTCGGTTTCGATTCTTGCCTTTGCTGGGTTGGTCGGTTCGCTGGAACTCGGCGATCGCGCGCAAGCCGCCGAAGCGGAGCCGATCGTCGTCGGCGCGACCGATTGGCCCTGGTGGCGCGGACCGTCGCGCGACGGCCTGGCCGCCGCCGACCAAACGCCGCCGCAAAGCTGGAGCGCGACGGAGAATGTCTTGTGGAAACGCACAATCCCCGGCCGCGGCCACGGCTCGGCCACCGTCGTCGGCGATCAAGTCTTCTTAGCAACGGCCGATCACGAGCGCGAAGCGCAGTCGGTTCTCTGCTTAAATCGCAACTCCGGCGACTTGCTCTGGCAAACCGACGTCCATCGCGGCAAATTCGAAACCAAGGGGAATACCAAAAGCTCGCTCGCCTCGTCGACGCCGGCCTGCGACGGTACGCGCGTCTTCATCAACTTTCTGCACGACGGCGCGATCTACACGACCGCACTGGGTCGCGACGGCAAGCTGCTCTGGCAAACGAAGGTCACCGACTATGTGCTGCATCAGGGCTTCGGCTCTTCGCCGGCCCTGTACCAATCGCTGGTCCTCGTCTCGGCCGACAACAAGGGGACCGGGGCGATCGTCGCACTGGATCGCGCGACCGGCGCGGTCGTGTGGAAGCAAGAACGCCCGAAGTTGCCGAACTACGCGTCGCCGATCGTCTTGAACGTGGCGGGCCGCGATCAGCTGCTGCTCACCGGCTGCGATCTGGTGACGAGTTTCGATCCGCTCACCGGCAAGAAACTCTGGGAGGCTCCGGGCTCGACGACGGAATGCGTTACGTCGACTGTTACCGACGGCGGCCTCATCTTCACCAGCGGCGGTTATCCCAAAAACCATCTCGCCGCGATGAAGGCCGACGGCAGCGGGCAAGTCGCGTGGGAGAACAACTCACGCGTCTATGTCCCCTCGCTGCTAGCCCGCAACGGTTATCTCTACGCGGTGCTCGACGCCGGCGTGGCGATGTGCTGGAAAGCCGACACCGGCGCGGAGGTGTGGAAGAACCGCCTCGGCGGGACGTTCAGCGCCTCGCCGGTGATGGTCGGCAACGTCGTCTACGCGACGAACGAAGCAGGGCGCACGTTTGTGTTCCGCGCGACCCCCGCGGGCTTTGAATCGCTCGCCGAGAACCAACTCGGCGACGAAACGTTTGCCACGCCGACGATCTGCGGCAGTCGGATTTATCTCCGCGTCGCCGCCAACGAAAACGAACGCCGACAAGAGATGCTCTACTGCCTCGGCAACCCCGGAAAGTAGACGATCGTTCGAAACCACTCGCCTCGCTCGACCGACACGCTCATGAACGCCGCACTCCGCCGCCGATCCGTGACCGCGATCTGCCTGGCGTTCTCGGTTTGGTACATGGCCGTCGGAGTGCGCGGCGATGAAGCCCAGCGCGACGTCGACTTCTACGAGCGCAAGATCCGCCCGCTCTTGAGCGAACATTGTTACGAATGCCATTCACGAACGGCGAAGCGGCTCGAAGCGGAACTCGCGCTCGACACCCGGGCCGGCTTTTTGAAAGGGGGCGAGAATGGGCCGCTCCTGAACGCCGCGAAGCCGGACGAGAGCCTGCTGCTGCAAGTCGTCGGCTTCGACGGCGATATCCAAATGCCGCCGTCGGGCAAACTGCGCACCGACGAGATTGCGCTGCTGAACGAATGGGTTCGTCGCGGGGCGGCGATGCCCGAGGACGGCTCGGTCGCGGTCGAGCGTCAGGGGATCGACTTCGCGGCCGGCAAAAAGTTCTGGTCGTTCCAACCGCTCCGACGCACTCCGCCGCCGACTTCGCCGAACGCAAACGGCTCGCCAAACCCGATCGATGCGTACTTGCAAGCCGCGCGTGAAAAGCAAGGCCTGACGCCGTCGCCCTCCGCCGAGGCGCGAACGCTGATTCGCCGCGCCACGTTCGACTTGCTCGGCCTACCGCCGACGCCGGAAGAGGTTGAAGCGTTCGACAACGAAGGGTCGTCGCAAGCGTACGATCGCCTGCTAGAACGTCTCCTGGCATCCAAGCACTACGGCGAACGCTGGGGACGCTACTGGCTCGACTTGGCGCGTTACGCCGACGGCAACAAGACGTCGCTCGAAGTCCGCGGTCGGGCTTGGCTCTATCGCGATTGGGTCGTGCGGGCGTTCAACGACGACCTGCCGTACGACGAATTCATTCGCCGCCAATGGGCCGCCGATCAACTCGCCGACTTGCCGCCCAGCGAGCTCGCCGCCCTCGGCTTCTTGGGCGTGAGCCCGGAGTATTTCAAAGAGCTCAAGCTCTCGCCGACGATGATCAAGGCGATCGTGGCCGACGAATGGGAAGAGCGAATCGACGCCCTGGGGCGAACGTATCTCGGCCTCTCGCTCGCCTGCGCACGCTGCCACGATCACAAGTTCGATCCAATCGGCACCGACGACTACTACGCCTTGGCTGGCATCTTGGCGAGCACGCGGTTGACGGACCGCTACGTCGTCTCGGAATCGGAAGCAAAGGCTGTTCGCGACGCCGTTCAGCAAGTGAAAACGATCACCGAGCAGATTAAGAAGCTCCAATCCGCCAAGCCGCCGAAACCCGAAGCAAAGGCCGAGATCGACGAGTTACAGCAGCGAATCAAAACAATTGAGCGTGCGACGCCGCATTACGACTCGGCCGCGGCCCACGGCGTCGACGAAGCGGCTTTGTACGTCCTGCCCGACGGGCCCGACCGAACCAAGTTGGAATACAAACCGGGCGAAGCGCTCGACTTGGCGATCCACATTCGCGGCAACCCGATAAAGCCGGGACGCGTCGTCCCGCGCCGATTCCTGACGGTCCTGTCGCCCACGGAGCCGTCCGCATTTACGCACGGCAGCGGCCGACTCGAATTCGCCCAAGCACTCGTCCACGATGCCGCCCCGCTGACGGCGCGGGTGATCGTCAATCGTATCTGGGCGCATCACTTCGGGCGCGGACTCGTCGAGACGGTCAGCGATTTCGGCGCGCAAGGCGAGCGGCCTTCGCAT
>CAMCTH010000385.1 GCA_945877965.1 Planctomicrobium piriforme
TGTAACTTGGCGTCGACGTAGTGATCAATCACCTCGGCCGGCGTTCGTTCGGCGGGCAACAATTTTCCCAACGGCGCGACGATCGGACGAACGTCGTTCGCCGAGAGTAGGGCCGGGAACAGCACGGCCGGAAAAACGACCGCGCAGCAAGCAACGGCAAGACGAAGCAAGTAAGAACGGGTTCGCGTCATAGCGAGACACCGAGGCGGGGTGGCAGGAGCAGGCAGGGGGTCGGGCGAGCAGGGCGGGCGGAGCGAACGGCTTGCCGTTCCGACAGGGTCGAACCGACAAGCAGGAGGGCAGTACCGGAAGGCGGGCAAACCAATGCGTAGGCGGGCTCCGATATGATAATCGACTTCGCCCCCGGAATACCACAGCCTTTCGACCCAAATCGGGACGACGGCCGACCGGGGACACAGCCGCCAAAAAAGATCGCAAGCCCATTATTAGAATAGACTTGCGATCTTTGTGAGGCCATCAAATCCGTTGCCGCTCGCCCCTCGCGCTACGGGTTGATGTCGCCTTCCGTTAACTCGAACTCGCGCAGGAACCGGTGCGGGTCCATGGCGCTGATTGTCGCTTCGTCGCGGGGCCGACCTGCCGGGGCGACTCCGGCGTCGTCGCTCGACATCAGCTTGGCATACACGAAGTAGGAAATCGTGTCGCGGAGCGGCATCACGTTCTGCTCGACGAACGCGACGTTCACCGACTGCGGATGCCGCGACGACGGGCGGCAGTGGTCGTAGCTCTTGCCGTCTCCTTTCCCCAACTCGACGTTCGGTTGCAGCGACGCGACCGGCGGTTTCAACTGCGGCGGCTTGCCGGTCCCCTCAAACGTTCCCGGCCGCCAAATGCAGCCGACTTCGATTTCGGTCGTCGTCCAACCGTCGCGACTGCCCGCTTCGGACGCGAACGCATAGTTGCCGGCGTCGACGTTCTCCGTGAGCAAAATCGTTCGATCCTTCCGATCACGCACCATTTCGTCCTTCATCAGGACCATCGGCCCGCGCTTCTCTGGGTCGGGCTTCACTAGCGGGTGCTCGGAAAAATGGTCGAAGAACATCCCGTTCGCCGCCCAATCGCGCGGCGTGCTCCGCGTGGGATCAGTCGAATCGATCACGGCGGTCGGCGCATCGGGCAACCCGGTGTTAACGACGAAACTCAGCGGCGTGCCGGCCTTGCTCGATTGCGGATCGCTCGGGCAGAGAAACTGATCGATGTAAATCTGCGGCTTGATGAAGGCGTTCCCCTGCACGCTCTTCGTCTCCATCCGCCATTGATCGAACAGCGGCGCGCGGTCGATGTCGGGCAGGATCATCACGGCCCAACTGACCGGCGTGATGAAGTTTGAATGAGGTTCACGATAGGCGGAGCCATCCTGCAATGACAAAGCATTTATATAACCGGGATACGCGCCGTTCCGAACGCTGTTATTGAACAGCGCGGCGGCGAGGCCTCGCATGTTGTTGCGGCAGGTGTTAGGCCTGCTTCCACCGTCGCGCACACTTTGCAACTGCGGCAACACCACGGCCGCGATGCAGATCAAAATGAACGCCACGACGACGACTTCCACCAACCGAATCCCCCGCCGACTCCGACTCCTCGGTGAAGCAAAACGCATTCCCGCACCTCTTCGGCAACTGCCCCTACGATGTTCGATGTCGGCCCGCATGAAGCGTCGGCCGGGTCAGGGATTGATATCCCCTTCGCTTAATTCATACGTCCGCAGGAATTCGTGCGGATCGATCGACAGCTGCGACGCTGCGTCGCGCGGCCGACCTGCCGGGGCGATCCCGTCGTCGTCGCTCGCCATCATTTTCGCGTAGACGAAGTAGGAGATATTGTCGCTCAGCGACTGCACATTCTGCTCGACATACGCGACGTTCACCGACTGCGGATGCCGCGACGACGGGCGGCAATGGTCGTAGCTCGTGTCGCTTCCTTTGCCGACGTCGACGTTGATCGAGAGCGACGCAACCGGCGGCTTCATCGTCGGCGGCTTGGTAGTCCCGTCGAACGTTCCCGGTCGCCAGATGCAGCCGACTTGCATCTCGGCCGCTTGCCAATCGTCGGCCGAGTGGTCGGCCGGCTCGAAGAGATAGCTCGTCGCGTCGACGTTCTCCGTCAGCAAGATCGTGCGACTCTTCGGATCACGAACCCGCTCGTCGCGCATGTATTCCATCGGCCCGCGCTGTGCCGGGTCGGGCTTCACGAGTTCGTGCTCCGTGAAGTTGTCGAAGAACACGCCGTTCGCCGCCCAATCACGCGGAATACTTTTCGTAGGGTCTTCATCAAACAGGGCCGAGCGCACGTCGGGCATACCCGTGTTGACGACAAAGCTGATCGGCGTGCCGGATTTGTTCGGTTGCGCATCACTGGGGCAAAGGAACTGATCGATGTAAATGTGCAGCGGGGAAGCATTAGTCGAGTTGCTGGCGTCGGTGACGGCTTCGCTTTTTGCGATTATGTTGTTCGGCTCACCTCGCCAAACGTCAAACAATGCCGCTCGGTCAATATCAGGCAGAATCATCACCGCCCATGATACGGGCGTCGGCGAGCCGGTCGCCGGGTCGACGAAGACTTTGCCGTCTACCCTTTGCAACACATTCATGTAACCGGGATAACTGCCGGTCCGAATGCTGTTATTAAACAGCGCCGTTGCGAGGCCGCGCATGTTATTGCGACAGGTGTTGCCGCGAGCGGTCTCGCGTGATCCGCATCCTCGCGGAATAGAGATCGCGGCAAGTACGACGAGAATAAAGATGACAACCGCGACGTCGAGCAATCCCGCGCCACGACGAACGTCCACAGACCGACCGGTTATCGACATCGTCGTTCCTGGTTCGGACCTGCCCCACGAACTCCTATTCTAATCACGCAGCAACCGCGTCCAGTAAATTGCGCGAATTAATATCGTGATCGACTAAACATCGCACAGTCGGGCCGCGTCGCTCAGGCCGGCTACGGGATCGCCGGTCGGGATGAACTCTTGGCCGACGTAGCCCTGGTACTTCGTCTCGACGATCGCCTTCAGGATGCCCGGGTAGTTGATCTCTTGGTTATCGCCGATTTCGTTCCGGCCCGGGGTGCCGGCCGTGTGATAGTGGCCGATGTAGTCGTGGTATTGCCGCAGCCGCGAGATCACGTCGCCGTGCATGATCTGCACGTGATAGATATCGAACAACACCTTGAGCCGCGGCGAGCCGACTTGCTTGATGATGTCGATCGTCAGGTCCATGTCGTCGCAGAAATAGTCGGGATGCCCCTTCATCTCGACGTCGACGCGCGAATTGAGATGCTCCAAACAGAGCGTGACTTGCTTCTCTTCCGCATAGCCGACGATCTTCTTCAAGCCGGCCACCATGTTCCGCACGCCGTCGTCGGTCGTCAGGCCGCGCCGGAAGCCGGAGAAGGTGATGACGCTGGGGACGCCGTGCGCGGTGCAATGATCGATCTGCTCGCGTAGCTTCGCGATGCATTCGTCGTGCTCTTCGACGTGGGCAAAGCCTTTGCCGAACCCATGGCTGCCGGCGATGGCGCAAGTGAGGCCGAGTTCTTTGAGCATCGGCCACTCAGTCGCGGGAACGAGTTCGACCGATTGATAGCCCATTCGCTTGGCATGCTTCGCCAAGTCGGCGACCGACATCGGTCGAAAGCACCACGCGACGACCGATTGCTTGATGCGACCGTTGGCGATGCGGTACTCGTCGGTCGTGCGGTCTGCCACTTGCGCCACGCCGGCGAGGGTCGCCGCTCCGACGCCGGCGACTCCGGCAGCCGATTGCAAAACCTGACGACGATTGAACCGGGGGGCGAAGGCCATGGCGAGAACTCCAAAACTCAAGGGGCGAGCGAGGGCAAAGCTTGCGACGGCACCGACGACGAGCGACAATCGCGAACGTAGTTTAACGCTCGCCTTCCCGCCTCGCGACCATTCGCCCTCGCAAAAATCTCGCCATGCCACGCCTTTCGCTCGCCGTCGTTCGCTTGGTTTCCATCTTGCTCGGCCTCGTCCCCGCCGGTTCGATCGTGCAGGCGGCCGCTGCGGAAGCCCAGAAGCCGCGCGGACCGAACATTCTGTTCATCGTCGCCGACGATCTCGGTTGGGCCGACGTCGGTTGGCATGGTTCGAATTTTCGGACGCCGGCGTTGGACAAGTTGGTCGCCGGCGGTGTTGAGTTGGATCGGCACTATGTGCAGCCGGTCTGTTCGCCGACGCGCACGGCCTTGATGAGCGGTCGCTGGACCGGTCGCTGGGGTCCGCATGTGCTCAGCCCGACAAACCTCCGCGCGTTCCCGGCCGGCACGACGACGTTGGCCGGCGCCTTGCAACAGGTCGGCTATCGCACTGCCATCGCCGGCAAGTGGCACTTGGGCTCGAAGCCCGAGTGGGGACCGAATCATTACGGTTTTGATCACAGCTATGGTTCGCTCAGCGGGGCGGTCGATCCGTGGACACATCAGTATCGGCAGGGACCGTGGCTCGACACGTGGCATCGCAACGGCAACATTTTTTTTGAAGAAGGAAACGCGACGGAGTTGGTTGCCAATGAAGTGAAGACTTGGCTGAAGACGCTGCCCGAGCCGTGGTTCGTGTATGTGCCGTTTCATGCGGTGCACATTCCGGTCGACGCACCGGATGAATACAAAAAGCCGTGGGCCGACGCCGAGCTCGATCCCGAACCGGTGCGGAACGAAAGCCTGCGACGGATGGCGGCGTTCGTCGGACAGCTCGACGCGAAGGTCGGCGAGTTCGTGCAGGCGATCAACGAACGGGGCGTGCGAGATCGGACGCTGATCGTGTTCACCTCCGACAACGGCGGCAAGACGAAAGGGGGCAACCCCTACGTCGGCACCGTTTCCGGCTCGCCCGCGCTGAGCAGCAACAAACCGTTGCGCGGCGAGAAGGCGAGCTTGTTCGAAGGGGGCGTCCGCGTGTCGGCCTTCGCGCATTGGCAAGGAGTGCTGAAGCCGAGCAAAGTAACCGCCCCAATGCACGCGGCCGACTGGATGCCGACGCTGACGAAACTCGTCGGCTGGCAAAAGCCTGCGAGCACGACGTTCGACGGCCAAGACATGTGGCCCGCACTGAGCGGCAAGGTAACAAAGCCCGAGCCGCGAACGATTTACATCCCGCTGCCCAAATCGTGGGCCGTGTTGCGCG
>CAMCTH010000386.1 GCA_945877965.1 Planctomicrobium piriforme
GCCTTCTCGCCGACGATCTGCAAGAACTCGGGCGACAGATCGACGCCGACGCACTGAAAACCACGTCGCGCGAACGGCACCAACGCCCGACCGGTCCCGCAACCGAGATCGACCAGCACGCCCGGCTGCGTGAAGTTTTGCAGCAGCACCGACTCGTCGAAATCGAAGAGCGTGTTGGTCGCAAATTCTTCGTCGTAGTCCCCCGCAATGTGCGGCCGATGGGCATATTCCCAGACGCCGCGCGGCACGCCGTCGGGAAGTCGCCACAGCGGCGGCGGAGCTGAGCTTTCTGTGTCCATAAGCGAAACGAAAGTTAAAAGTAGAAATGCAGAAGTCAAAACGGGAAAAGCCCCCCGTTTTGACTTTTGCATTTTGACTTCTGCGTTTTGCCGCGGGTTGTGGGGTTATTTTGCGACCACTATAATCCCGGATCGCACCCATGCACATCAGCCCGGTCGATATGGGCAACGCTTGTCCGTCGTTCGGTCTTTCCTATCGCAAGGAGTTCTCACGTGTCGATTCGCGTCGGTATCAATGGTTTCGGTCGGATCGGTCGCCTGGTGTTTCGCGCCATCTGCGATCAAGGTTTGTTGGGCAAAGGAATCGACGTCGTCGCCGTGAACGACTTGGTGCCGGCCGATAACTTGGCTTACCTCGTGAAGTACGACTCGGTGCAGGGGCGCTTCAAGGGCGAAGTCCACAGCGAGAAGTCCGGCCCGAACGTCGCCGAAGACGACACGCTGGTCGTCGACGGTCACAAGATCAAGTGCTTGGCCGTCAAAGAAGGCCCGGCCGCGCTGCCGTGGAAAGACCTGAACGTCGACCTCGTCATCGAGAGCACCGGCCTGTTCACCGAAGCCGAAAAGGCCAAGGGACACCTCACCGCCGGTGCGAAGAAGGTCCTCATCTCGGCTCCGGCCAAGGGCGAAGACATCACCGTCGTGCACGGCGTGAACTGCGGCAAGTACGAGAAGGACAAGCATCACATCGTCAGCAACGCCAGCTGCACGACGAACTGCTTAGCCCCGGTCGCTTACGTCCTCATCAAGGAAGGCTTCGGCGTCGAAGAAGCGCTGATGACGACCGTCCACAGCTACACCGCGACGCAGAAGACCGTCGACGGTCCGTCGAAGAAGGATTGGAAGGGGGGCCGCTCGGCCGCCATCAACATCATTCCGTCGACCACCGGCGCTGCGAAGGCCGTCGCGTTGGTGCTGCCCGAACTGAAGGGCAAGATGACCGGCATGGCGTTCCGCGTGCCGACGCCGACCGTCAGCGTCGTCGACCTGACGGTGAAGACCGTCAAGGAGACGTCGTACAAGGAAATCTGCGCCGCCATGAAGAAGGCGAGCGAGACGTACTTGAAGGGGATCTTGGCCTACACCGAAGACGAAGTCTGCAGCAGCGACTTCATCCACGACGCGCACTCGAGCATCTTCGACGCCGGCAGCGGCTTGGAACTGAACAGCAAGTTCTTCAAGCTCGTCAGCTGGTACGACAACGAATGGGGCTACTCGAACCGCTGCGTCGACATTGTCAAGGTGATGATGAAGTAGTTTCCAACGCTTAGCCGCCTCGTCCTCGAGGCGGAATCGATACCGGGTCGAGGACGACCCGGCTAAGCAGTTTGAGACAGAATAGATTGCCTCTCGCAAAGACGCAGAGGCGCGAAGCGGAGAAGCCCTTTCTCCCCTTGCGTCTTCGCGACTTTGCGAGAGGTTTTTTTATGGACGATTCGTTCGCAAATCCGGTCGAATCTCGTTCAAATCCGGCGATGCTGAAGACAAAGCGTAAGCACGCGCGCGCATCGTGCGCGGACCCACGATCGGTCGGTTTGCATTCGAGCTGTGACGTCATCCAAAAACTTGGCGTCGAAGACGACGATCGCGAGCCGGGCATACTCACGGAACTCGGGACCGATCCTCGTTGAATCGAGCGCGTTCAAGATCACGTCCCTCAATCGCCGCCGTTGATCGTCGCTTAGGGGCGAGCCCTTCAACTTGCTCGCAATCGAGGCCTTGTGATATCCGGAGCGAAAGTAACGCGGACTTACTTCGAGGAATAAGATCGCGTCCTCGATCGCTTCCGGCCGACGATTCTTCAGCGGACGGATCACCGCATTGCGAATTTCCTCGCCCCAGCGGCTTCTGCGGCGCGTCAACTCGCTCGAATGGCCGGATTCACGCTCCAAGCGTTCAAGTTCCAGCATCTCTTCGCGCGGGTCCATAACCGCCCCACTTCGGATGGGAAACCAAGAAAGGGATCAAGCTATGCTCATCGCAGACGACGAACTTCCCATGCCGGCCAAGAAGCAATATAGCGAAGTGACTGCGACGAGGGCGATAATCTCCCGCGGTGCGCGCGGCTCGGCGGGAGCCTCGCCCTCCCGAATCTTTTTTGGTTCCCAGCATGGCTCGAAACTGTCGATTGACGATGAGCAAAACGATTGATCCGGACCGCGAGTGGATGTCGCGCAGCTTGCGCGGGAACTTGGCCTGTTTCCGCGCACTACACAGGTACCCCAATAAGGGCCGCGCGGGAATGAACTCGGAATCCGCGCACGAGGTCGTGATCGGCGGGGTTCTTACGGGGCGGTCGACGCGGAGCGGGAAACAAAATAAACTTTGCGTCTCGTCGACGGCACGCGAGACTGTGGATTCTATTCATGGCTGCGCACCGACCGACCCAGGCGCAGCAACGCGAAGCCGGACGAACCGTGGCTTCCGTTGGGCACCACGAGGTCATTCGTTGCGCAGGCATCAATAAGACTGTGAGTTCGTCGATCCTGAACCGTTCACAAAGAAAGTAGCATCATGTCTGCCGCACCGTGGTATGCCGTGGAGAACGTCGCTGATATTCCGTCGCCCGCCATTTTGGTTTATCCCGATCGCGTCGGGCGGAACATCGACCGGATGGTCAAGCAGGCCGGCGACGTTCGTCGTCTGCGGCCGCATGTGAAGACCCACAAGACGGCCGAAGTGACGCGGATGATGCTCGATCGCGGCATCACGAAGGTCAAAGCGGCGACGCTTGTCGAGGCCGAGGTCTGTGCGCAAGTCGGCATGCCCGAGGTGCTGATCAGCTTTCCGCAAGTCGGACCGAACGTCGAACGATTGGTGCGGTTAACGAAGAAGTATCCGAAGACGAAGTTCGCCACGCTGAGCGACGACGCGGGGCACGTCTTGCACCTCTCGACGGCGTTTGCCATGGCGGGTTCGAAGATCGAAGTGTGGCTCGATCTCGACGTCGGCCAGCATCGGTCGGGCATCGAGCCGGGCCCGCAAGCGCTCGAACTGTATAAGCTGATTCATACTTCGCCGGGGACGACCGTCGGCGGCTTGCACATCTACGACGGCCAGGTTCGCGAACTCGAATTGCAAGCGCGAATCAAGCAAGGGGAAGAGTCGTTCGCCTCGGCCGCCGCGTTCATCAAGCAGATTCAAGCGGCCGGCCTGCCGATGCAACCGCCGGCTTGTGGCGGCTCACCGACGTTTCCGGTCCATGCCCTGCACGCCGATCGGACGCTCAGCCCCGGCACGAGTGTGTTTTGGGACGCCAGCTACGGCGGGAAGTTCAAGGACATGCCGTTCGAGTTCGCGCTCATCTTGTTGGGTCGCGTCGTCAGCAAGCCCGGCGGCAATCGCGTCACGCTCGATCTCGGTTACAAGTCGGTCTCGCCCGACAACGCCGGCGTGCGACTCGAATTCCTAGACGTCCCAGACGCCAAATGGCTCGGCCAATGGGAAGAGCACTTGAGCATCGAGACCCCGGCGGCCGCGAACCTGGCGGTCGGCGATCCGGTCTATGCCGTGCCGTACCACGTCTGCCCAACCGTCGCGCTGCATCGCGAAACGTACGTCGTCGAGAACGGCAAAGTGACCGGCGTCTGGAAGATTGCGGCGCGGGACCGTTTCCTCAGCGACGAACGATAACCGCCGACGATGATCGAAAACAGAAGATCAGAAGAGAGGAACACTCATCTTTACTGATCTCCACTAATCTGAATTAGTGTTCGATGAGCGTCGATTAGCGTTCCTCATTCTCTTCTCCAACTCATAAAACTTTTGGCGATTATTGATGACGCGACTTTCCAGCGGCGTTCCCGGGCTCGATGATTTACTCGGCGGCGGGTTGATTCCCGGCACGCTGGCGGTCGTCGTCGGGGCGACGGGGATCGGCAAGACGCAACTCGGGCTGCAATTTGCACATGCCGATGCCGGGGTCTCCGGTAACGGCTCAGCGGGGCGGCGCGGCATCTTGTTCGACATGACGTCGCGCGGCGATCCGCAGAGTCACGGCGATTATGCCCAACGAATGTTCGATTGGCGGCTGACGTCGGTCGATCCCGAGCAAGCGCCGCGATTGGATGACGGGTTCTTCGCGGCCTCGCGGAATCACGGCGATTACTTGAACGTCTTCCGCAATGCAGGCCGGCGGGTGACGCGCCGCGACCTGACGATGGAAGAGTATCAAGAATGGCAGGCCGAACTGGCCCGCAAGTTGAACACGGCGATCGCCTTCTTCTACGGCAATTTCGTGCAAGGCTGCCGCCGCGCGGTGATGGACGGCATCGAGCCGTTGGAAAAGAAAAACGACTCGATTCAACTCGAGCTATTCGAATACATCTATCACCAGATTCTACGGAAGGACCCCGAGTGGGTCGCGCGGGACCTGTTCCGCGAGCACTATCGGGCGCACGAAGAGCAAATCGCCGCGTCGAAGTACGACCCAGCGAAGATCGGAGCGTTGCTACTCTACACATCGGCCGAGACGATGCTCGACCCGCTGCTGGAACGGCCGCTCGACGAAGGCGACTTACTCGCAAACGCCAACACGATCATCTTCATGGGCAAACGCCGCACGGCCGACGGCAAGCTCTATCGCGCGTTGCACGTCGCCAAACATCGCGGCAGCGCGTGCAGCGACGAGATCGTGTCGTACGTGATCGACGACCGCGGCGTGCGGCTCGAAGGATCTTAGAATAAGTACATCCGCAGATTACGCAGATTTCACAGATTTGAGAGCGAGAAAGAGATTCAATTCTTTCTTCCCATCTGCGAAATCTGTGCAATCTGCGGATGCCTCTTCTGCCTTATTCCGGCAGCTTGATATCGGCGATCCATAACTGGCTCGCGTGATCCGGCGTGCGGCCGGTCGTCCACAT
>CAMCTH010000387.1 GCA_945877965.1 Planctomicrobium piriforme
GACCATCCACATCGCCGTTCGACCGACGATCGCTCCCAAGAGCGTGAACACGATCAGCATCGCCGCGGCGCGAGGCAAAGCCGTCGCCGCGTCGGCACCCGCCGCCAACCCGTTCACAATCGTGATCGTGAAGGCGGCCGTCCCGAGGATTCCGGCGAACTGTCGATGCACCGCCCGTCGCTCCCGTCGGCCGAACGCGAACGTCGCATCGGCCTCGAACCTGTCTGGTTCGAGCATCGCGGCGACGATCGTCGGTACATCTCTTCATCGTCTCGAGCGGCTCCACAAGTTGAACGAAAATAACGATTAGGCGGTTTCGGCGAGTGCTAGCCCGCATGCGAAGTCGAACCTAATGTGAAATGAATGTGCAGGGGCGACGCGACGTTGGCGAGCCGACGCGGCAACTCTGCCGCGAGTCGTTCGAAGGCCGTCGTGGCTGCGGCGGTCGGCGGCGTTGCCAAAGCTGCGGAAGAACGCGTCTCGGCGGCGGCACGCGGCACGCAAGGATCGAACGGCACATTGCCGATCGCGTCGATGCCGAAGCCCAGGAAGCGACGGCAGGCCCGATCGAGCCGCGCGTGGACGTCGTCCCCCATCGCATCGTCGGTCACACAGTTGGCTAGCGCACAAAGGGCGGCCCGCGGCGGCGATTCGCCGCAGATCAACTTAATGACGGCGTAAGCGTCCATCACCGCGACCGAGTCGGCATGCGTCACCAGCAGCACGCCGTCGGCCGCTTCCCAAAATCGTTTCATCACCCGACCGCTGCCGCTTCCGGCATCGATGAGGACATAGTCGGCATGGGCCCCGAGCGCTGCCTGTTGAGCCAGCAATCGTTCTTGAGCCTGCGGCGTGCAATCGTTCGGATCGACCCGCTCGCGCGAAGCCGGCAGCACCTGCATTCCCAACGGCCCACGGACCAAAACTTCGTGCACCGTGCGACGGCCGGCCAGCACATCGGCCGCACCGTGCGCCTCGTCAAATCCGCAGAGCCCAGAAACATCGGGCCCTACGAAATCAGCATCGACCAGCACGACGCGATGTCCTTCGCGAGCCAGCGCCGCCGACAGATGGACCGCGACGGTCGTGGTTCCCACGCCCCCCTTGGCCCCGGCGACGACCACCAGTTTCGGCGGCCGCGACTCCGGCGCGACCGCGCCGCGGACGGCATGGAGCACCAGTTTGCGGAGATCATTCGCTTGATCGGGATTCATAAACAGCACGCTGTAAGGAGTTCGTTTAGCCGCCGGGCTGGCCCGGCGCGTTCAGGGCATTCAACCAAACTCATCAAGCAACCAACGACCGTCGCCCCGCCGTCGGCGAGTCCATCCCCAGAATCACACGCGCCAACCGTCCAGAGTCGGCGGCCGAAATATCGTCGGGAACGCTTTGGCCGTCGGTCACATAGCTCAGCGGCAAGCGACTCGACCGGACGAGCGGCAGCAAATTGCCGAGGCTCGCCGCTTCGTCGAGTTTGGTGAGAATCAGATGCGTCGTCCCGGCCGCAGCGAACTGCTTCGCCGTCTTTTCCAGCGACGAAGCGCCGGTCGTCGTGCTCAGCACCAAGTGCACTTCATCCGCCTGGGCTTCGACGAGAAAGCTCTTCAACTCTTGGATCTTCACATCGTCGTGCGGACTGCGGCCCGCGGTGTCGAGCAGGATGAGATCGAGCGACGCCAAGCTATTCACCGCATCGCGCATCTCGCGCGGCGTGCTGACGACGTGCATCGGCAGGTCGATGATGTCGGCATAGGTCCGGAGTTGTTCGACGGCGGCGATCCGATAGGTGTCGACCGTAATCAGGCCAACCTTTTTCTTTTCCCGAAGACGGAAGTTGGCCGCGAGCTTCGCGATGGTCGTCGTCTTGCCGACCCCCGTCGGGCCGACGAGAGCGACCAGCCGGCGACGTCCCGACTCGACGTGAATCGGGCCGGTCGTCACGATTTGCTCTTCGATCATCCGAGCCATCCGGGCTCGCAGGAGCATGACGTCTTCGAGATCGTGCGGGGCCGATTCGCGGCGGAGTCGTTCGACCAGATCGCGGGCCGTCTCTTCGTTGACCTCGGCTTCGATCAGATCGGTATACAAGCGAAACAGCGACTGCGGCAGGTCGTGGTGCCCCTGACCGCGCGTACGGCGGCAGAGATCTTCGACCAGCGCCTGCAACTGGCTGATCTGCGTTTGCACTTCGGTATGCTGCGGCGGCACGATCGACGAGCGTTGCGTCGGTGCGACGTACGACGGCTCGTAAGTGACGGTACTCTCCAACTTCGGCGACGGCGCAGGCTCGACGCGCGGCGTCGGTTTCGCCGGGAAGCGGCTCGGAACGTTCACGTCGAGGGCGGCGGTCACTTCAATCCGACGCGACGCGCCCGGCAGCCATTTCCACAGCCCCGTGTTCCCCACCTCGCGCGTATGCAGCACGGCGGCCGAGGGCCCGAGATCGCTGCGGACCATCGCGAGTGCTTCTTGCATCGTCGCGGCCCGATAGGTTTTGATTTCCATGTGTCGGTTTAGGGTTCGGGGTTCGAGGTTCATGGTTCGGAGTTCACGGCTCGAAGTTCGTGGTTGTCCTTAACCATGAACCCTGAACCGTAAACCCTGAACCGCTATTTAGCGTCCATCACCATCGCCACGTTTTCGATCGTCGTATCGCGGGTCACTTCGTTGTAGGAGAGCACCACCAGTTGCGGCAGATGCGGTTGCGTCATCTGCCGGACGGCGGCGCGAATCTGCGGGCTGACGAGCACGATCGCCGGACGGTTTTGCATCGTCAGTTTTTCAATTTCCTTGGCAATCAAGCGGCACGTCGCTTCGATGGCCGGCGGTGACATGCGGATGAACATGCCGCGTTCGGTGTGCTCGAAGCCCGCGCGAATGCGATCTTCCATCGCCGGATCGAGCGTGACGACGAACAGCCGCTTTTCGTTGTCGCGGTAACGCGTGCAGATGGTTCGCGCGAGTTTGTGACGCACGAACTCCGCCAACAGCAGCGGGTCTTTGATGCGGCCCGCATGGTCGCCGAGCGTTTCCAAAATCTTCGCCAACTGCCGGATCGGCACCTGCTCGCGGAGCAGTATCTGCAGTACTTGCTGCACATCGGGGAGCTTCATCTGGCTCGGGATCAATTCATCCACGACGGCCGGAGAAGAGGTCTTCAGTTCGTTGACCAAGTGTTTCGTCGCATCGCGGGTCAGAATCTCATCGCCGTGGCGACGCACGGTCTCGGTCAGGTGTGTGGCGAGCACGGCCGGCGGTTCGACGACGGTGTAGCCCTGCATCTCGGCCGCATCGCGGTTCGTCGGGTCGATCCAAATCGCGCGGGTTCCAAAAGCCGGTTCCTTGGTTTCAATGCCGGGGACGCGACCCGTTGTCACGCCGGAGTCGATGGCCAGGAGCATGTTCGGAAAGACCATGCCGTCGGCGACCGGCGCGTCGGCGATCTTGATGCGATACGAATTCTGTTCGAGCCGCATGTTGTCGCGGATGCGAACCTTCGGCATGACAATCCCTTGCTCGACCGCCACGTTTTGGCGAACGCGCTGTACGCGATCGAGCAGATCGCCGCCGCGCTTTGGATCGGCCAAGCGAATGAGACCGACGCCGATTTCGATTTCCATCGGATCGACGGCCAGCAAGTCTTCGATTCGCTCTTCCTTCGGCTTCTTGTCGGCGACCGCCTGAGCGTTATCGGTGGCGACCTTCGTCGCTTTTTGTTTCTTGTTCGTGACGAGCGCGAACGCCACGCACGCGAACGCGATCGACAGCAACGGCACCTTCGGCAGGTTCGTAAAGACGAGCATCCCCAAGAAGCCGCCGGTGACTAGCAGCGCTTGCGGACGGGCCAACAACTGACCGACGAATTCGCTCGGCAAGCTCGAATCGGTGCTGCTCCGCGTGGTCAGCAAACCGGCGGCCAACGAAATGAGGAACGCCGGAACCTGGCTGACCAGACCGTCGCCGATCGTCAGCTTCGTAAAAACGTGCGCGGCCTCGCCAATCGTCATGCCGCTTTCGAACACACCGATGAGCAAGCCGCCGACGATGTTGACGAGCGTGATGATGATGCCTGCGATGGCGTCGCCGCGGACGAATTTACTAGCACCGTCCATCGCACCGAAGAAGTCGGCTTGGGCCGTGATCTCTGCGCGGCGGCGTTGAGCTTCTTTCTCGTCGATCGTCCCAGCGTTCAAGTCGGCATCGATCGCCATCTGGCGACCGGGCATACCGTCCAACGCGAATCGGGCCGCCACTTCGCTGATGCGCGTGGCCCCCTTCGTGATGACGATGAACTGAATGAGGACGATGATGATGAAGATGATGATCCCGACGACGATCTTATCGCCGGCGACGAACTCGCCGAAGCTGCGGACGACGTCGCCTGCGGCATCGAGACCGTGCGTGCCGGCGCGCGTCAGAATCAAACGGGTCGTGGCGACGTTCAACACCAAACGGCCGAGCGTCGTGGCGAGCAGCAGCGATGGAAAGACGCTGAATTCGAGCGGCGTGCGCACATAGATCGTCGTCAGCAGCATGATGACGGCGACGCTGATGTTCAAAGCCAAGAACACGTCGAGCAGCGCAGACGGCAGCGGGACCAGGATCACCAACACAGCGGTGATCAGGCCGACCGGTAAGACGAGATCGAGTGCGCGAGCCGACAACGATTTGTTGCCGGCAGCGCCTGCGAGCGGAGGCATCCCTGCCCTCGATTGCTGCTTGCGTCAGGATGACGTGGAGTGGGGGTTTGAAGCGGGGCGAACGGTATCCAAACATTAAGAGAGAGTCCAGATCAATCGCGGAGCGTGCCGGCATTCATGTCAGCGATTTCGCCCTCGAATACGATTCCTCTTTCGTTCAAGCGACCGGTCAGGTAAGTCGATCAACTGCGCAGGCGCTGCCACCGGGTGTCGTAGCCCGGCGAAGCGTCTTCGTCGCTTGCGTTGAACGAACGAGAGAGAGCCTGTCGCGTGAAGTCGTGGCGTTACCTACCGACGTTGGTTTTGGCCGTCGCCGCCCTGCTGGGTTGCGATGCGGCCGCTCCACGCTCGGCCCAGGTCGACGCACCGACGAAGCGTGCGACGTCGACCGCAGTCGAACAGCCGTTCGACGACAACGTGGCGACGGCCCGATTGCGGGCCGAGGCGGAACAGAAGCCGCT
>CAMCTH010000388.1 GCA_945877965.1 Planctomicrobium piriforme
AGCATCAACCGCACGTCCTGCCCGGGACCCGATTGCGTGAACGAGCGGACGACGACGACGTCGAGGCCGTCGCGCGCTTGAAACTCGCGGCAGACTGCTTCGGCGGCCAGCTTCGTCCGTCCGTAAGCGCTGCGCGGGACCGTCGGATGCGATTCCGGGATGAGCCGTTGAGCGGGCGCCGCCGGTGCGTAGACATGGCTGCTGCTCAGAAAAACGACGCGCGGCCGATGAGCGCGCGAGCGGACGAATTCGAGGACGTGTCGCACTCCTTCGACATTCGTTTGCACGGCGGCCGGGGTCGGTTCGTCGAGGCCGCAATCGCGCGGGACGCTGACGGCGGCCAGGTGATAGAGCACGTCCGGCGCGAACGTTTCGATCCGGCGACGGACTTCGTGGCTCGGCGGCCCGAGAGCGACGTCCCAGGTGAGCGGCGCCGAATCGTCGCCTGATGCAGGGGCGTCGGTTTGCGCCGTACGACCCCGATGTGAACCGAGGACCGCATCTCCTTCGGCCAGGAGATGTTCGCGAAGGTGTCGACCGACGAACCCGGTCGTGCCGGTGATGAAAGCCCGCATAGAGTCACCCACGTCTCACGACGAAGCGTTAGCCAGCTCCGGCGCTAGCGACGACGATTGATCTCGGGCTGCGGCATCTGTGAAATTTCTTGTTCTTGCCGGACTCGCGTCAGATCGGCGTCGACCATCATGCGGATCAATTCCGGAAACAGCACCTGCGGCTTCCAGCCGAGCTTGGCTTGTGCCTTCGAGGCATCGCCGCACAGTTCGTTCACTTCGGCGGGGCGGAGCAACGACGGATCGGTTTCGACGTACTGCTGCCAATCGAGGCCGACGTGCGCGAAGGCGAGTTTGACCAAGTCGCGGACCGTGTGCATCTCGCCGGTGGCGATGACGAAATCGTCCGGTTCGTCTTGTTGCAACATCAGCCACATCGCGCGGACGTAATCGCCCGAGAAGCCCCAGTCGCGGCGGGCATCGAGATTGCCGAGCTTCAGCTTCTCTTGCACGCCGAGTTTGATGCGAGCGACGGCGTCGGTCACTTTGCGGGTGACGAACTCTTTGCCTCGCAGCGGCGACTCGTGATTGAACAAAATGCCGGAGCAGGCGAACATGCCGTAGCTCTCGCGATAGTTCACCGTGATCCAGTGGCCGTAGACCTTCGAGACGCCGTACGGACTGCGGGGCCAAAACGGCGTGGTCTCGCGCTGCGGCACCTCTTGGACCTTGCCGAACATCTCGCTGCTGCTGGCTTGATAGAAGCGAATCTTCGGGTCGACGACGCGAATCGCTTCGAGCACGCGCGTGGCGCCCAGAGCCGTGATTTCGCCGGTTAGCAACGGCTGGCCCCAACTGGTCGGCACGAAGCTTTGAGCCGCGAGGTTGTAGACTTCGCGCGGCTTCACTTCGGCCAAGATGTTGACGAGCGAAAGTTGATCGAGCAGATCGGCCTGATGCAGTTTGATCCGCGTGCCGAGATGCGCGATCCGTTCGAACGTGTCGGTGCTCGAACGACGAACGACGCCGTGTACGGCATAGCCGTTTTCGAGCAACAATTCGGCTAAGTACGCGCCGTCTTGGCCCGTAATGCCGGTAATCACCGCGGCAGGTTGCGACATTCCTACTACTCCGTTGCTTCGCTCGACGGCGGCGTCTCAGATGAGCCGTTCGGTTCATTCGATCCGTTGGGTTCCAACGAGACCGTCTCGCCGGTGGCTTCTTCAGGGGGTACGCGGACGACGGCCGCCAGCTTGTCGCCTTCGTCGAGCGACATGATCCGCACTCCTTGCGTGTTGCGGCCGATCTCGCTGACGCTGCGGGCTGCAATGCGCTGCAGCTTGCCGCCGGTCGAGATCATCAGCAGCTCGTCGCTCTCGCTGACGGCCGTGATGCCGACGACCTTGCCGTTGCGCGGCGTCGCCTTGATGTCGCGCAGCCCCTTGCCGCCGCGACGTTGCGTGCGGTAGCGAGCCCCGGACGTCGCTTCGTCTTCTTCCGTTTCTTCAGCGACCGGCGCGTCGACCACGTCCGCTTCGTCGTCCCCTTCGGGACCTTCCGCACGAGTGCCGGTCAGCGGATCGTTCGGCCCGAATTGGGTCCGCTTGCCGTAGCCGTTTTCGCAGGCGGTCAGCAGCGTCTTCTCCGGATCGGCGACGACCATGCCGACGACGTAGTCGGTCTTGCCGAGTTTGATCCCCTTCACGCCGCTGGTGTTGCGGCCCATCGGGCGGGCGTCGGTTTGATCGAAGCGGATCGCCATGCCGGTCGACGTGCTGAGCAGAATTTCGTCGCCGGTCTTGGTGACCGCCACGTCGACGAGTTCGTCTCCTTCTTTCAACTTGATGGCGATCAAGCCGGTCTTGAGCGGGCGACCGTACTGACTCAGCGGCGTCTTCTTCACCAGACCCTTGCGCGTGGCCATGATCAGGAAGTGATTCGGCAACGAGAAGTCGCGAATCGCCGTGCAGTAGGCGATCTTCTCGCCTTCGGCCAGATTGAGCAGATTGACGATTGCGCGGCCTTTGCTTTCGCGGGCCAGTTGCGGAATGTCGTACACCTTGCGCCAGTACACTTTGCCGATGTTCGTGAAGAACAGCAGATAGTCGTGCGTGCTGGCAGCGAACAGGTTGCGGATCGGATCTTCGTCGTCGCTTTTGGCGCCGGTGATTCCCTTGCCGCCGCGTCGTTGTGCGCGATAGGTGCTCGTCGGCGTGCGCTTGATGTAGCCGGCATGCGAGATCGTCACCACCATGTTTTCTTCGGTGATGAGATCCTCCATGTCGATGTCGCCGATCTCTTCGCCGTTGATCTCCGTGCGGCGATCGTCTCCGTACTTCTTCGAAATCTCGGCGAGGTCGGACTTGATGATCGCGAAGATCTCGCGTTCGTCGCCGAGGATGCGGAGATAATCGATGATCTCGTTGAGCAGTTCGGTGTATTCCGCGCCGAGCTTCTCTTGCTCCAGGTTGACCAACTGACCGAGCGTCATCCGCAGGATGGCGTCGGCTTGGACGGCCGTGAGCGTGTAAGCGTCCGACTTGCCGCCTCGTTCGTTTGTGAAGTCGGCGTAGCCGGCGTCGCCCAAGGCGCGCTGCATCAACGCGGCCGGGCACTCGATCGTCATCAACCGGGCCTTCGCCTCGGGCTGCGTCGACGACGTCCGAATGACGCGGATCACTTCGTCGATGTTCGCGTGCGCGAGCAACAGGCCTTCGACCGTGTGCTTCCGCTGCCGCGCTCGTTGCAGCAAGAACTGCGTCCGGCGACGAATGACCGTCACGCGATGCCGCAGGTACTCTTGCAGCATCTCCTTGATGTTGAGCGTTCGCGGCTTGCCGTCGACCAACGCCAGGAAGATGACCGAGAACGTGTCTTGCAGAGGCGAGAATTGATAGAGTTGGTTGAGCACGACGTCGGCGTCGGCGTCGCGCTTGATTTCGAGAATCAAACGAACCGGCTCTTTCAGATCGCTTTCGTCGCGATAGGCCGAGATGCCTTTGATCTTTTCGTCGTCGATCAGTTCAGCAATCCGCTCGACGATCCGATCGCGCGTCTGTTGGTAGGGAATTTCCGAGACGACGATTCGCTGGCGGTTCTTGCCGAACTCTTCGACGCGAGCGCGGGCGCGGACCAGGATCGTACTGCGGCCCGTGAAGTAGCCGCGACGGATGCCGCCGCGACCGCAGATGATGCCGCCGGTCGGAAAGTCGGGGCCTTTGACGATCTCGAGCAGTTCGTTGATCGAGACTTCAGGCTCGTCGAGCACCTTGATCGCGGCCGCGCAGATCTCGCGGAGGTTATGCGGCGGCACGCTCGTCGCCATGCCGACCGCGATGCCGCCGGCGCCGTTGACGAGCAGGTTTGGGAACTTCGACGGCAGGACCGTCGGTTCGAGTCGGCGCTCGTCGTAGGTCGGCACGAAGTCGACGGTGTCGAGCTTGATGTCGTCCATCATCGCCGCGGCGATCGGCGACATCCGCGCTTCCGTATATCGCATGGCGGCCGCGGGGAGACCGGCGATCGAACCGAAGTTTCCTTGCTTGTCGATCAGCATGTGCCGCATGTTCCAGTCTTGGGCCATGCGGACGAGCGTGGGGTAGATGACGCTTTCGCCGTGCGGATGGTAGTTACCGCTCGTGTCGCCGGAGATCTTGGCGCACTTCACGCGGCCCGCCCCGGGCGTCAGGTTCAGGTCGTTCATGGCGACGAGAATGCGCCGCTGCGAAGGCTTCAGTCCGTCGCGGACGTCGGGCAGGGCGCGACTGACGATGACGCTCATCGCGTACGTCAGATAGCTTTCCTTGAGTTCGTCCTCGATCGCCAGATCGTGGATCGTTCCCATCATCGTCTGCCCGGCCGCAATCTCTTCGCGGGTCGGTTCGCGTACCGGTTCAACCGGGAGATCGTCGTTCGTTTCGTCGGCCAAAATGCGTTCCTTCCAAGAGTGCCGTCACCCCAAAATCGATCCGGAAACCCCGCTCCGTCGCGGGTTGCCTTACCGGTCGTAAAGCGGCACAAAGCAAAACGCAGATTCTACCGTTTTTTACGAGGTTTCACAACCGATCGGAGCGTGGTTTGAGAAGGGCAAAAAGCCCGCAAAACAAGAGTTTGTAACTATCGGAAATCGGGTGCCACTGGCGGCTTGTCCGCCAGTGTTCTTGTAGTCATTGTTTCTAGGTATAGGCAAGGGTTTGCATTCAAAACTTGCTTCCCGCCGAGATTGACATTCGAATGCAGACGTAGTTGAAAAAGCATCAGTGGGTTACAGACGAATGGATGATCTTTTAGCAGCGGTGCTCGAACTGGAAAACTGTGGACTGAGGGCGCACAACACTATGCTCCAGGAGCAACTCGCCGACTCAGAACGGAAGCTCGTCGAACTTCAGCGAGTCATCGACGAGTTTTCTGATACGAAAGAAAAAATCGGCTTGATCGGCGAGACTATTTTCAGACAGATCACCGGAACCAAAGAAACTGCACGAAATCACAATCATGACTTTGTTTGCGACAACGGAGAGAGAGTCGAAGTTAAATTCTCCGAGTTGTGCAAAGCTGATCCACCGACGTTTCGGTGGAGTTGGGCGAAGTTATTTGGCAGTTCGCGAAACAAGGTGTACGAACGATTGATAC
>CAMCTH010000389.1 GCA_945877965.1 Planctomicrobium piriforme
CGGCCTCGGCAGCCCGCTCGGTCCAGGGCAAATGCAGTTCGTTCGGCAGCGGGATGTAGACCGCGTCGAGCTCCGGATCGGCGAGCAGCGCTTCGTACGAATCGTAGTGTTTGGGAATGCCGAACTCGGCGGCCCATTCGGCGGCCGTCGCGCCGTTGCGACCGGCGAGGGCGGTGATCTCGACGGACGATGTCTTCCGCGCCGCAGCGACGATCGCGCGCCGCACGATTCGGGCACAACCGAGAATTCCGAGACGAAGCATATAAAAGTCAAAAGTAAGAAGGCAAAAGTCAGAACTCGGCGACGGCGACGATTGACGAACCGGCCTGCCGAGTCGAGCATAGTACCATGTCGCACAAGCCGCTGGCATTCTTGAACGGCCGGATGATTCCCGCCGCTGAGTTGACGATTCCCGTCTATGACGCGGGCTTCGTCCTCGGCGCGACGGTGAGCGAGCAACTCCGTACCTTCGGCGGCAAGCTGTACAAGCTCGAAGAACATTTAGCCCGACTGCAGCGCGGCTTGGAAATCACGGGCATCGACGCCGGGTGCAGCGTCGAGCAACTGGCGGCCTCGGCGAACGAACTGGCCGCCGCGAATCACCGGCTGCTCGACCCGGCCGACGATCTGGGGCTGACGATCTTTATCACGCCCGGGCCGTATGCGACGTTCGCTCCGCCTGAGGTCGAGCGCCGGGCGACCATCGGCATGAGCACCTACGCGTTGCCCTTTCAACTGTGGGCCGACAAGTACGAGAGGGGCGAACGACTCTCGACGAGCGGCATGCGGCAGGTCGACAAGGCGAGTTGGCCGCGGGACATGAAACACCGCAGTCGGATGCATTACTATCTGGCCGATCAGGCGGCGCGGCGCGATCATCCCGGGACGCGGCCATTGCTGCTCGACAAGTACGGCTACGTCAACGAGACGCCGACGGCGAACGTCGTCGCCTTTCGCGCGAGCGAAGGGATCGTCTCTCCGCCGCGGAGCGAGATCTTGCCGGGCATCACGCTGGCGGCACTCGCCGAGTTGAGTGAATCGTTCGGGGTACCATTCGTCGAACGTTCGCTCTCGCTCGATGATCTCCGCTCGGCCGACGAAGCGTGGCTGACGAGCACGCCGTTCTGTTTGTTGCCGGTCACGCAGTTGGACGACGCCCCGATCGGCGACGGTCGACCGGGGCCGGTCTATCGCAAACTGCTGGAGGCGTGGGGGAAGCAAGTCGGCTTCGCTCTGCCGACTCAGGCGCAACGGTTCGCATTGCGTCCGGCGACTTCGTCGTAACGCGACCGCTAGAAACGCAAATAGCTGCGAGCCTTTCGGTTCGCAGCTACTGTGTGCGTGATTCGCCGCAGCGAATGTAATTCTGCAGAGAGGACGGTGGGAATCGAACCCACTTTCACCGGGTTGCAGCCGGTTGCCTAGCCGTCTGGCTCCATCCTCATGCGTCGCGATTCATCACCGCGACGAAGAGATTTATCGGCCGTAGCCGACGGAGCCTTTAGTGCCAAACAATTTTCAAGTTGAGCTAAATTCTCTCATGCTGCGGAACAATTACCGCAACCCGCCGCCGAACATTTGCGAAACCTGTTGCACGTAGTCGCGGACCCCTTCCATCAGGTCCATCGGGACGACGAAATGCCCTTCGAGCGCCGTGCCGTTGATGCGGCCTGCGGCCCCGATCGGCGCGACGTTCGGGAACGGCGGGATCGGAATCGGGAAGCCCCCTTGGCCTTGCGCGGCCATCGCGGCGTCGGCCATCTTCTTGCCGAAGTCGACCGCTCCGCCGACGTCGAGATAGCCGACCCATTGCAACTTCTGCGGCAGCATGGCGGCCGTCTTTTGTAAGTTGACGTTGCCGCCGAGGCCCGCCTTCTTGGCCTTCACGTCGGCGACGACCTGCGTCAACATCTTTTCGTCGTACGTCATCACCACCGTATCGTTGCCGGCCGCGACGAGATAGCCGGTGATCGTGCCGTTGCCGCCGAACATCGACTCGACGATCTTCTTCACCGGCAGCGGCTGACCCGCGCCGAGTTGATCGAACTGCTTGCTGATGTCGATCGTAACGGCCAGCACGTCGAGATCGTCGACCTTGCGATGTTCGAGCACTTGTTGCGGCAGCAGCGGCGAGTCGGCCTTCTTGCTGAGCTCTTGCACCGACTTCATCGCCGTCTCGTAGTTGGTCATGAAGGCGGCCGAATCTTCAACGCGATACAGGGCCACGATCCCGCCGAGCATTCCTTGGCCTTGCGCGCCGAACGTCATCGAGAATTGCTTCACGCCTTTCATCGACGCAGTCGACAGTTCGGTGAGCTTCTTTAGATCGGCTTCGTCGAGTTGCAAGCCCCCCTGATCTTTCGGCATGTTCTTGTACATGCCGAAAGAGAAGTTCATCAGCGACTCGGCCAGTTCGGTCGGCAAGGTGCCGGCGCCGGCCATGAAGAAACGATCGTCGGGCAAGCCGTTCAGGGCGTCGGCCGAGAGGGGCGTGAAGTTCTTCGTGACCTCGGCGAACTTGCCGTTCGGCAGGAACAACGCTTCGCCCGCCAGATGCAGGCCGGTCGTCTCGCTGAGGTTGCCGCCGACGGCCAGGTGCGTGACGTCGTCGCGGAGCGATTCCAGGATCTTGCCGTACATGTCGAAGATGGCGATGACTTGGGCGGCTTGCCCAACGATCTCCTCGTCCTTGTTCTCGGCGAAATCCTTCTTCACCTCTTCGAGACCCTTAAGGACCTCGTCGATAATCTTGTCGGTCCCCGCGCGGGTAACGACGGCGGCAACTTGATACTCGCCGATCCAGCGACGGAGCGGGCCGCGCGCTTCGGTGAGCGACTTGTTCGACTTCAGAATCGTTTCGAGCAGCGCCAGGCCGTCGTCGCCGGGCTCGGTCAGCACGGCGTAGTTCCCCTTGGCGACGATCCAACCCTTCGGGCCGTCTTCCACTTTGAATTCCGTCGGGGCTTCGCCGGCGACATCGGCGCCGAGGCTCGCGGCGAATTCTTTGTAGTTCTTTACCGGCACGAAGACGGCGACGTCCGGTTCCTTCTGCTCGGCGACGGCGAAGAGCGCCAGGGCATGCGTTCCCTTGTCGTCCCAGCCTTTGAGACTGGCGACGAACTCTTCGAACTCGGCGTAGTCGTTGCCGGCGTCGTACGGGATCGTCAACTTCTTCAGCACGTTCTCGACGGTCGTCTTCGTGTCGAGCAGGTGATGTGCGGTGACGAAGCCGAGCGTGTTCTCGGGCAACACGTTCAGTACGTCGAGCGTCAGATCGGCGGGAACCGGCAGGGCCGGGGCCAAGGTCGTCGCCGGAACGGCGAGTCGCGTGAGTTGCGCTTGCACCGGAGCCGCCGCGACGGCGAAGAGGAACAGGAAGACCGATGCGACGACGCACCGCGACCGTGAGAAGCCCGACATGAGTGAACACTCCGCAAAGAAGGGACCGCGCGGCGCGGGCCGCGGCGGGGAAATAAGTTCGTGCAATCCGTTCGACTGGGGCAGCATAGGACTGCCCTCGCGGGGTTGCAACGATCGGGTCCTACGCAGCTCGGGGCGTTCTGGTTCGGCCGAGACGCTGCCACATTGGCAGCCGGGGGCAGTTCTCGGGGCGGGTTCCTGCCGAATCCGCCCCGCGTCGCCGGGTCCCAAAGTGTCTTAACTCGCTCTAACTTGCCACGGGCAAGAAGGTTCCGTCCTGGCCTGAAAACATTGGCGCGCCGGTTGCATTCTCCTCGGCCCACACGATCGGCCCGCGCCGAAAAGGCAGGCTCTGCGCCTGTCGCCGACGTTCGCAAGGCCGCCAAGCCCCGCGAAAGTCGCCCGGCCCCGATCGTTTCGTCGTACAAACGTATTTGTCGGACTACCCCTCGCATCCCCGCTGATTTACCGGAGAAAGCACTATGACCACGGCTACCAAAGAGAAGAAGAAGTCGGGCAAGCTAAGCCTGCAACCCCTGGGCGATCGCGTGGTCGTCGAGCGTGAAGCTTCGGAAAGCAAGACCGCCGGCGGCATCGTGCTGCCCGATTCGGCCAAAGACAAGCCGGCCCGCGGCACGATCAAGGCGATCGGCGACGGCAAGCTGAACGTGAAGACCGGCACGCGGATTCCGTTGCAAGTGAAGGTCGGCGATCGCGTGTTGTTCAGCTCGTACGCCGGCGACGAATTCAAGGTCGACGGCGCCGAATTGCTGCTGATGCGCGAAGACGACATCCTCGCGGTCATCGGCTAGTTGCCATTTACTAACCGCGCCGACAAACGACGCGGCTAAATACCAAACACAATCGTTCACTAAACGTTCAGGAGATTTTTCATGGGTGCGAAGGTCATTGCTTTCGATCAAGAGGCCCGCGAAGCGATTCGCCGCGGCGTCTCGAAGTTGGCGCGAGCCGTCAAGGTGACGCTCGGTCCGAAGGGCCGCAACGTCATTCTGCAGAAGAGCTTCGGCTCGCCGCTGGTCACCAAGGACGGCGTCACCGTCGCCAAGGAGATCGAGCTGGAAGACGTCTATGAAAACATGGGCGCCCGCATGGTCCGCGAAGTTGCCTCGAAGACGAGCGACATCGCCGGCGACGGCACGACGACCGCCACGGTCATGGCCGAAGCGATCTTCAACGAAGGCCTCAAGGCCGTCGTTGCAGGCGTCAACCCGCTGCACATGAAGCAAGGCATCGAGAAGGCCGTCGCCGACATCACCGAGAAGTTGCACGGCCTGTCGATCGCCATCAAGAGCCAAAAGGAAATCGCTCAGGTCGGCACCGTCGCCGCCAACAACGATAGCGAAATCGGCGACATCCTGGCCGACGCCATGAACAAGGTCGGCAAGGACGGCGTCATCACCGTCGACGAAGGCAAGAGCCTGAAGACCGAAGTCGAGTTCGTCGAAGGCATGCAGTTCGATCGCGGCTACCTCTCGCCGTACTTCGTCACCGACAGCACCAAGATGACGTGCGAGTTGGAAGACGCATACGTCCTGGTCTACGAAAAGAAGATCACGAACGTCAAGGAAATGGTCCCGGTCCTCGAAGCGGTCGTCAACGCGGGCAAGCCGCTCTTGATCGTCTGCGAAGAGGTCGAAGGCGAAGCCCTGGCGACGTTGGTCATCAACCGTCTCCGCGGCACGTTCAAGATCTGCG
>CAMCTH010000390.1 GCA_945877965.1 Planctomicrobium piriforme
AACCCGCCGTCTCCGTGCGTGAGGCGGCCGGCCGACTCGGAATCGATACACCCCGCGTCTTGGAACTCATTCGCGCGAATGTTCTCACCGACGCCGTGCGCGGACCGCTCGGCTGGCTGATCCCGATTGACTCCGTATCGGGGATTCTCGCTTGGTTGGAGCAACTGCCGAACTTACCGGCGGATCGAGGTCTTTGGATCCCGTTTCGCGAAGCCTTGCGACGGTTCGGCGTCGGCGAGTTAAGCGTCGTACGGATCGTGCAACTCGTTCGTGACGGGCGATTGTCAGCGCGACGCGATCCGGCCGTCCCTACCCTACGAGGCCTATATCTCGTCGTCACCGAGCTGCGGCAGTGGTCGCGCCAAGCTCAAGCCGACCGACGGACCGAGTCAGGCTATGCTCTCAGCCATGTGGCGGCCGTCTTGTACCCGGAACGACCGATTCGTGTAGCCGTCCTCCGCAAGTGGATTGACGCCGGACTACTTCGGGCGGAGCGGCATCGCAAAGCGTGGCGGATCCTGCCCGAGGAAGCTACTCGCTTTCGCGCCACCTACTGCCTCGTGCAGGAGACCTGCACGCTCCTAAACGTCGCTCGTTCTACGCTTGATCGCTGGGTAGTCGAGCGTCGAGTCGTTCCGGTTTACTCTCGCCGGACTCATCGCAAAGCCGGCACTCCTATCTTTCTTCGCGCCGACGTCGAACGACTCGTCGCTCTCCGAGCGGCCTAGTCGCGCGCTCGTTTACTTCTCTTTTCATCCCAGGAGTCCGCATGGAACTCTGGAGTGTGATTGCGCTCTTGATCATCGCCCTGACGGCGACGCTGTTGGCGCTCGTACGTCAATTGCGACTGACCCGAGCCTTGCGCCGTCTGGTCGTCCGGCTCGTCAACCTTTGGAGAAATCGACATGCCTGATATTCGGTTCGTACTCTTTCTTTCGTTGATTCTCGTGATCTGCCTCGGCTGCGACGACGAGGAAAAAAAGCTCCGCGAATGGCAACAGCAACAAGTCGACCAGCTGCAACGTCAATCTCAAGAGAACTCCGCCGCCGCTCGGGCTTTGGTCGAAGCCGATGCCCAAAGCCGACGCCAATTCGTCGCGCTCGAACAATCGGTCCAAGCCGAGCGACAACAACTGGCCGGTCAGTACACGGCTCTTGATGCCGATCGCAAAGCGGTCACCGCCGCCCGCGAACGCGTCCCGTTGCTCGCGACCGCCTTTCAGGGACTCGCGGCACTGACGCTCGGCATTGCGGCCCTATGGGTCTGCGGACGGTTGCTCGGGCGGATGTCGAGCGACGACGACGTCGGGCAGTTAGAAGAGACGCTCATCTTATCGCTCGCCGGGGAGACGGACCTCTTCGCCGACGAAAAGGTCCTCCTGCCACGGTCTCAAGAAGTCCCGACCCTGGAGCAAGCGTCTCCCGAAGAACCCGCACTCAGCCACGATTAGTCCATCCTCGTCAATTACGGAGAAATCATCGCGTGTCGCACATCGTCACCATTCAAACGGAAGTTCGCGATCCAGCGGCAATCCGTTCCGCTTGCGATCGGCTGCATCTGCCGCTCCCAGTCCACGGAACGGCTCGACTATTCACGACCGAAGCGACGGGGTTGCTCGTGCAGCTTCCGCGCTGGCGCTACCCGGTCGTCTGCCAAACCGAAACCGGAACACTTGCCTACGACAACTATCGCGGCGCGTGGGGCGAACAGGTTCACCTGGATCGGTTCTTGCAATCGTACGCGGTGGAGAAAACCCGCTTGGAGGCACGTAAGGCCGGGCATGACGTCGTCGAGCAGACGCTGGCCGACGGCTCGATCAAGCTCACTCTCCAAGTCGCAGGTGCTATATGAAAACGATCGAGATTCTGGTGCTTCCCGATGGCACGACGCGCGTGGAGACGCGCGGTTTCTCCGGCGCAACCTGCCAAGAGGCCGGCCGCTTCTTGGAACGGGCGCTCGGACGTACGACCGCCGTCGAGCGGACCGCCGAGTTTCATCAGGCGGCCGTGCCGCAGTCGCTCGACCAGCGCCAAGCAACCTGAAGCCTCTCGCCCGAACTCGTTTCATCTTCTTTCCCCTTTCAGGACCCATCACCATGCCCGCTCCGTCCATCGTACTAAACGTCCACGGTGGCGTAGTTCAAGACGTGTTCGCCTCGGATCCCGACGTCGAAGTGACGCTCGTCGACTGGGACGTCGACGGTTCCGACGCCGCGCATCCCAACGTCGTTGCGATTACCGACTCGCTGGGACGAACGCGGCGAGCTTACGTATCGCCGCTTGCCGTGGAACCGCTCGCCGAACTTATCGGCAGCGACGTGGAAACCGCAATCGAGGTCGCGAACTTCGTCGGTTGTTGACGGAGGCCTTTCGTGACCCCTTTCTTCCTCAAGGAAATAGACACATGACGCTTGCCGAGCGTTTGCGTGAATTGATCGATGCTTGCTTTACCGGACTCTGGGTCCAATCGCACGAACACGAGGACGCGTTGGCCGAGATTGCCCGACTCTGCCACGACCAATCCTGGCGACTCGCGACCTGGGACGTCGCTCGCGGATTGTCCGTGGCGGGTACCGCCGAGAGTGCCACGGCCGCCGCCGGACAAGATCCGCTGGCCGCACTACGAGCCTTGCCTGCGCTTGCTTCGGCGGACGGAACGGCCGTGTTCGTGCTGACGAATTTCCACCGCTTCTTACAAAGCGCCGAGATCATCCAGACGCTCGCGCGGCAACTCACGGCCGGGAAGCAATCGCGCACGTTCGTCGTTATCCTCTCTCCGGTAATCCAAATCCCGATCGAACTCGAAAAGCTGTTCTTGGTCGTCGAGCATGAGCTGCCGTCGCGAGACCAACTCTTGGAATTGGCCCGCGGTATCGCCACCGGCGCAGAAGAACTCCCCGCCGTCACGCAATTGGAAGCCGTCCTCGACGCGGCTGCCGGACTGACGCGCTATGAAGCCGAAGCGGCCTATAGCCTGTCCCTCGTCCGCCGCGGCCGACTGACACCCGAAACCCTGTGGGAGATCAAATCGGGCCTCTTGAAGAAGAGCGGCCTATTGCAACTCCATCGCGGCGGAGAAACGTTCGACGGCCTCGGCGGTCTGGACGGCGTGAAAGCCTTCTGTCGACGAGCGCTCCGCGCGGGCGTGCGACGAGCCGATGTCCGCCCGCGCGGGATTCTGTTGTTGGGCGTTCCCGGCACGGGGAAGAGTGCGCTCGCCAAAGCGCTCGGCAACGAAACCGGTCGCCCGACGCTGACGCTTGACGTCGGTAGTTTAATGGGTGGCATCGTCGGGGACAGCGAGCGGAACATCCGCCAAGCCCTGCGGATCGCCGACGCGATGGCGCCGTCGATCTTGTTCCTCGATGAAGTCGAAAAAGGACTCGCCGGTGTGGCGAGCTCCGGTCAAACCGACGGCGGCGTCTCGGCCCGGTTGTTCGCCACGTTTTTGACCTGGCTCAACGATCACACGTCCGACGTCTTCGTCATTGCCACCTGCAACGACATCACGAAACTCCCGCCCGAATTCGCGCGAGCCGAACGGTTTGACGGTTGCTTCTTTCTCGATCTCCCCGACGAAGCCGAACGTCGCGCGATCTGGAATCTCTATCGGGATCACTTCGAGTTGGATCCGTCGCAACGCTTGCCGAATGACGCCGCTTGGACCGGCGCGGAGATTCGGGCCTGCTGTCGACTCGCGGCCCTGTTGGATCTGCCGCTGACGGCGGCGGCCGAGAACATCGTCCCCGTCGCGCGGACGGCCGCCGAATCGGTCGAGCGATTGCGCTCGTGGGCGAGCGGTCGTTGTCTCGACGCCTCCCGCGCCGGAATCTATCGCGGTCCCGTCGATAAGACGGCCGGCGCTGCGGCCAAGACGGCCCGTCGTGTTCGCCGTGATCCGTCCAATAACTAACAGGACCTCCTTGCGATGCGATCCACGACCGAACTCACCCGTCGCGAACTCCTCCTCATCGTCGACGGCCTGCAACAGGCCCTTTATCTCGATTTCGATTCCCGACTCACCAAAATCTGGAACCCGGACAAGGAATGGGACGGGGCGGAGGTTTGCGATTACTTGGCCGCCCTGTTGGCCGGGTTCGGCCTGATTCCCTTGACCGTGACTGCCGTCGCGGACGGCGCACTCAGTAATACTGTCTCCCCGGAGGTGATTGGCTATGACTCTGACCCTCGACCGACCTCCTCCACGCCGGAGGACCGACCCGACGACTAAGCTGCGGACCACGATGGCCGCCGTCCGCGTTAGCTTCCTGTGGCTCGGTTGCCGCAAGACGCTCACGGCCGAACAGAAAGCGGAAGCGGCCGACGCCTTTGACGCCAGCGGGCGGTTTCTGACCGCCGGCAAGAAGCTGCTCGACACCAAGCACCCGGCCTTCCGCGCCGTGACCAATGTTCGCGGCCGGATGATCAGTCTCTGGCGCGGGATGACGCTCCCCTTTCCCGAGCCGGGCATCCGTCTGATCCGCCAAGATCAGATCGATGCATTTCACGCCGAGATGACCGAGCGTCGCAGTGAACTCGACGCGGCCGTCGCCGTCCTCGACGAGCGCTACGATGAACTCAAGAATGCCGCCCGCGAACGGCTCGGGCGATTGTTCAATCCGGGCGACTACCCGGCATCGCTCCGAGGTCTGTTTGCCGTGGAGTGGGATTTTCCGTCGGTCGAACCGCCGAGCTACTTAGCGGAACTCAACCCCACGCTCTACGAAGAGGAGTGTCGCCGCGTTGCCGCCCGGTTCGATGAAGCACTCGCGCTCGCCGAAGAGGCGTTCTCAACGGAGTTCGCCGGACTCATCACCCATCTGACCGATCGTCTGTCCGGGACTGCCGACGGTAAGCCCAAAGTCTTTCGCGACACGGTCGTCACGAATCTCGTCGAGTTCTTCGAACGCTTCCGCCGACTCAATGTCCGCTCGAACGATCAGCTCGAGGATCTCGTCTCTCAAGCCCAACAGATCGTCCAAGGGCTCGAGCCGCAGTCGCTCCGCGAGAATCGCATTCTAAGAGAAACAGTTGCCGCGGAATTGGGCGATCTGCGCGGGACCCTCGATCAGCTCCTGGTCGAGCGACCGCGGCGCAATATCCTGCGTCGCCCGCAACCGGCGGCGGA
>CAMCTH010000391.1 GCA_945877965.1 Planctomicrobium piriforme
CACGAACTGCAGCGCGTCCATGTTCTCCAACTCGAAGATCCGCTCGACGTCCTTGGGTTCGCGAACCGGGTTGTGAATGACGGGCCCTTCCCCGGCGGCGAACTCGAGTTGCACGCCCATCGGTTCAAGCATCGGCAGCAAGTCGCTAAAAATGATCGCCGCATCGACGCCCAATCGCGTGACGGCCGTGATCATCACCTCGGCGCAGAGGGCGGGGTCTTTGCAGAGATCGAGGAACGTCGTCTTCGCGCGCACGTCGCGATACTCGCTCATATAACGCCCGGCCTGTCGCATCAACCACACCGGTGTGACGCTGGACGGTTCGCGACGGCACGCGCGCAAGAACGGCGAGTCGTACCAGGGGGCGTCCTTGTCGAGCGCGGTCGCAACGGGAGCGGCGGGATCGTGCGGAACGGGAGCGACGGTCACGGAGTTCGTCATGCGGGGCTGCGATGGAGTCGGCGAGGAGGGGGAATGGCGACGTTGTTGAATGATTTGCGGAGCTTTCTCGGCGGCGGCTTGCACGAGGTGGCCCATCTTGCCGTGCTCGGGCTCCAGATCGACGCGAATGTCGTTGTCTTGCAACGCTTCGCTCGTCGTCGGACCGATCGAGGCGACGACGATCCGCTCGAACGCATCGCGGACGGCGTCGGTCAGCCCCAACTCTTCAGCCATCCGCAGGACGTTGACCACTTGATGGGCCGAGGTGAAGATGACGACGTCGATCTTGCCGGCGACGAGGTCGCGGAGGTTCGCCTGCAGCGGGCCGATGTCGAGCGGGAAGTCGTAACCGTAAACTTTGACGGTCCGCACCGCCGCGCCGCGAGCTTCGAGACCTGCGGTCAGACTGACGTTCGGCTTGCCATACTCTTGCACGCCGACGGTCAGGTTGTTGATCGGCACTCCGGCGTCGATCGTCGCCAGCACCTCGCGCCACGTGTTCGGCTCCGGGGCGCGGTGCTTCGGCGTCAGTCCCCATTCGCGGAGGACGGCCGTCGGCTTGGGGCCGCGGACGATCGTGACGACGTCGCTCAAGGCGTCGAGGAATCGTTGGCGATCGACGTGTCGTTCGACTTGGGCCAGCAGATGTCGCGTACCGACGCCGGTCATGAGGACGACGACGTCGATCTGTCCGGTGATGAGCAGATTCGCAAAGTCGACGGCGTCGGGATTGACGTCGAGACCGACTTCGCGGAGCGACGGGGCAACGTGCGGGACGCCGCCGAAGCGCTCGATCAGCCGCGCCATCTCTTCGGCCCGGCGACTCTCGAACGTCGCCACATGGAGGCCTTGGAAGTTTGCGTCGGTGGCAGTCACGGTAAGTCTCGGGATGACGTCGGCGAAACTTCCATGCTAACCCGCGCCGACTGCGGAAAAAAGAGGGCTGCCGACGCCGTGCGCCTCTGATAGTATAAGCAATTCACCGTTTCTCCCGCCCCAGCGACCCCGCCGCACCAAACTTCCCATGGCTGCCGAAATCTACGACGAATTATTGCAGGCCCGTCAATCGGGCGACGTCGAAGCCACGCTCAACAAGCTGGCCGAGCACCTGCAATCGGCTCATCAGTATCACGATCTGTTCGACGTTCGTTTGATGCAGGCGCGACACAAGCAAGGTTTGCCGATCATTTGGACGCAAACGCTCGACGCTTTGCCCGAACCGCAACGGACCAAGGTCGAAGATGCGTCGCTCGAAGCATGCCGCGAGGCGGGCAACGCACTGCTGAAGGTCGGTCGGGTCCGCGAGGCGTGGATGTATCTCCGTCCGACGGGCGACAAGGCCGAGTTGGCTGTCAAGCTGCGCGAGTTGGCGCAAGAAGACGAGAGCCTAAGCGAAGAGATCATCGACATCGCGCTCAATGAGTTCGTGTCGCCGCGACTTGGCTTCGAGTTAATGCTGAAGCAATACGGCATGTGAAACGCCGTCACGACGTTTGAACAACAGATGACGGGTCGCAGCAAGGCCGAGCGTCGCGACGTGGCGCAACTGCTCGTTCATGAAATTCACAAGGATCTGTTCCAAGGGGTCCGCGACGACGTCGCTCGTCAGCAAGGCTCGGCCCCGACGGAAACGACGTTGGCCGAACTCGTTCGCGATCGCGAATGGTTGTTCGAGAACGACAACTACCACGTCGACGCTACGCATCTGCAATCGATCGTTCGCTTCGCCATCATCCTGGACGATGCCGAGTCGCTGCGAATGGCGATCGACCTGACCGAGTACGGCCGACGTTTGGGGCCGGCCTATCAGTATCCGGGCCGCGCTCCGTTCGAAGACACCTACCCGCAGCACGCCTTGTTCTTCCAGGCATTGCTCGGCGAGCGAGTCGACGAGGCGGTGGCTCACTTTAAGCAAGCGGCCGAAGATGCGATGGACGATCAAGACGCGACGCCGATCGAGGTCTATCTGTCGCTGCTCCATCGGCTGGGTCGCGTCGGCGAGGCGATCGACGAGACGGCCCGACTGCTGCCGCCGGGCCGCCGCATGAGCGATCTCGCCCCGAGCTTACAAGAGATGGCCCAATCGTCGGGCGAATACGATCGGCTGATGAAAGTGAGCCGCGACCGCAACGATCTGCTCGGCTTTGCGGCCGGGTTGTTGTCGAAGAAGTCGTAGTCGCGTGTTCGATGCCGCTGCCGGAGGACCCGGTAGTTAGATTTCCTTGAGTCGCGCACGATGAGCGATTTTCGCCCCACCGCCGATTGGGCCGTGCTCAAGCATCGGGCCGAATTGCTCCGCCGCGTGCGGACCTTCTTCGACGCTCGCGGGTTTATCGAGGTCGAAACGCCGCTGCTGTCGGTCGATACGGTCGTCGATCGTCATCTCGATCCGCCGGCTGTGGAGTCGATCGGTTGTCCGCTTGGCGAGAGTGCTGCTTTGCAGAAAGCTCAGCCGCAGAAGATGTGGTTGCAGACATCGCCCGAGTTTGCGATGAAGCGACTGTTGGCGAGCGGCGCGGGGGCGATGTATCAGATTGCCCGCGCGTTTCGGTGGGGCGAACGTGGGCCGCGGCATAACCCTGAGTTCACGATCGTCGAGTGGTATCGCCCGGACGACGACTACGCGGCCGGCATGAAGCTGCTGAGCGATTTGTGTCGGGCACTGCTGAGTCGCCGCGATGCCGAGCGGGTGACGTATCGCGAGGCGTTCGTCCGTCATGCAGGCGTTGATCCGCACATGGCGACTCTCGCTGAACTGGCGGTCGTCGCCGAGCAGCGCGCTCCGCAGAGTGCGGCGGCCCTGCGCGGCGTGACCGATCGCGACGCGTGGCTCGATCTGCTGTTAGTCGAATTAATCGAGCCTCAACTCGGCCGCGGTGTGCCGACCATCTTGTGCGACTATCCCGCTAGTCAGGCGGCGCTGGCTCGATTGCGCGACGGCGACCCGCCGGTGGCGGAGCGGTTTGAGCTGTACGTCGACGGCATCGAACTCGCGAACGGCTATCACGAGTTGCTGGACCCCGAGACGTTGGCGGCTCGCAATGCCGAGAACAATCGACTTCGCGTCGCCGACGGCAAGTCGCCGCTGCCGGAAGCGAGTCGCCTGCTCGACGCGATGCGGCATGGACTTCCCCCCTGCACCGGCTGCGCACTCGGCTTCGACCGCGTGGTCATGCTCGCGTGTCAAAAAACGCGGATCGAAGACGTGATCGCGTTTCCGATCGAACGCGCGTAGCGAATGGGGATCAGCTGCCGCGCAGAATGCGGTCGTATTCGTCGTGCGTGCCGATCCAAAACCAAACCAAATCGGCATCGTCCTCGACGGCCAGGGCGCGGTAATGTAAGCCGACGCGCACGGACCACAAGCGGCCGATCTTCTTCAGATGCAACGAAGGATGCCGCGAATCCTTTCGTAGCAGTTCGAAGCTACGATTGGCGAGCGACTGGATCTCGCCGGGAAGCTGGCGATAGAGGAACCAAAATCGCGTCGTCGATCGATGTTTCACAGCTCGGTCGTGCGCCCTTCTCGAAACTCGCTCAGCGCTTCGTCGGCTAAGCGATCGAGTTTGCCGCTCGCGACGTCCTCCTCCAACTGCTTGTCCCAGAGGGCCGCATCGTACTCGGCAAACCAAGTGCGAAATGCCGCGAGTTCGTCGGGCGATAAGCGGCGGACGGCGTCTTCGAGTTGATCGACGTTGCTCATAAGCGTCATTCTAAATGCACGTCGCGAGTCGAGCAAATAAATCTACCGCACGAACGCCGAGTGGAGCGGGGCCGTGGCGTCGATGCCGACGCGGCGTAATTCGCCTTCGAGGCGGCGCAGTTCGAGTTCCATGCGGCCCCGTTCTTGGCGCCAAGTTTGCGAGCGTTGAGCCATCTCGGCGTCTTGTCGTTCGAGTTCCTGTTCGCGGGCGGCAAGGAACGACGCTTGGCGTTCGATCTCGTCGTGGCGAGCCTCGGCCCAGCGGCGGAGCTCAACCGTTTGATTGCGGAGCTTGTCGTTCTCGGCGGCGAGATCGGTGCGGAGCCCTTCGAGTTCGGCCCGTTGGGCGGCGATTTCGTTCTGCTGCAGGCGATACTGTTCGCCTAAGCGATTTCGCAGGCGGGCCGTGTTCTCGCTCAGCACGGCGGGCGGGACGATGCCCGACAGTTGCGACCAGAGTTCTTCGACGACGAGCCGCATTTCGAGTGTCTCGCGTTGCGATTCGGCGAGATCGGCTTGTTCTTGTCGTACGGCGGCGCGGCGGAAGTCGAGTTGTTCGTTTTGGCGTTCGAGCATCCGCTGCTTTTCGGCCGTCTCGTGTTCGACGCGGCGACGCTGTTCGGCCAACTCCAGGCGGTCATGTTTTTGCTGGGCCGCCAGCCGGTCGCGCTCCTCGTAGAGTTCGGCTTGTAAGCGTTCGACTTCGATCAATGCCTGGCGGACGCGAAGTTCGACGGTCACCGATTCGGTCTCGCGGCGATCGAGAGCCGCTTCGCGCTCGTCGAGTTCATCCTGCATTCGAAGTTGATACTCGCTCGGCTGCTCGGCCAGTTGTTCGACTTCGGCTCGCCGCTGGTCGATCGTCTCGTAGTTGCGACGGACTTCGGCATCGGCCCGCTCGATTTCCGCCAACTGGGCGTCGAGGTCGCGGCGACGCTTTTCCACTTCTTGTGCGGCATTACGCTGCTCGGCCGATTC
>CAMCTH010000392.1 GCA_945877965.1 Planctomicrobium piriforme
GATCGCCTGGCCCACGATCCGGCCATGAAGTTGGCCGTCTGGGATCGTCCCGGCCGACAACCGTTGGAAGAACGCTTGGCCAGTCAGCCCAGCCAGTCGCGGCTGATCGACATTCTCACGCTCACGTCCGGCAATCGAGCGGCGCTGCGCGACTCGCTGGGCGAGGCTTGCCGGCGTCATCTGCGGGCCACGGGAGGCGACCACGCCGCGCGCAAGGTGACCATCGACATCGACAGCTTTCCGATTCTCGTGCATGGCCGGCAACCCGGCGCCGCCTACAACGGCCACTACCGAGAGACGGTCTATCATCCGCTGGTGGCCAGTTACTCGGTGGCCGGCAAGTACGACGGCATGCAAGACGGACACCGCCTGGGGAATGGCTTCGTCCATGCCATCTTGCGGCAAGGGCAAGTTCATACGGCGCAGGGTGTGAAGCGGTTCCTGCAGGAAGTCGTCCGCCTCGCCCACGGCCTGGGACACGTCCTCGACTTCCGCATCGACGCCGGCTATACGGACGGCGTGACGTTGGACTTCCTCACCGACGAAAAGCTCCGTTTTCTCGGGCGACTCAAGAGTAATCCGGTGCTCGATCGACTGGCCGCGCCGCATCTCGGACGGCCCGTCGGGCGGCCGCCGAAGCAGGGCTACGAGGAGGTCGTCGAACTCGGTCTGCATCAAGCCGAGTCGTGGCAGCATCCGCAGCGCGTGCTGTTGGTGATGGTCGACCGGCCCGATCCGAAAACGGGCCAACTCAACCTGCTACCCGACTATTTCTTTCTCGTAGTCGGTTGGAAGGCGGAGGAACTCGACGGTCCGACGGCACTGGAACACTACCGTCAGCGGGGCACGTTCGAGGATCGCATCGGCGAGTTTCAGCAAGCGATCCGACCGCGCCTTTCGCACGACGACTTCTCGGCCAACGAAGCCTTGTTGCGGTTGTCGCTGTTGGCCTTCAACCTGGCGTCGATGTTGCGGATCGAATACGAAGCGGCGGCCGGCAGTTGCTGCGATCTCGGCCGCTTTCAACGCGACGTGCTGAAAGCCGGCGGACGAGTCGTGAAAGGCTCGCACCGCTTGCTGCTGTACGTGGCGCGGGTCGTGACTCCCTTTTGGCGGCAACTCGTCGCCTGCCTTAACCGCTGGAAACTTCCCGCCCGCTTTCCTCAGCCACGCGGAGCGCAGGCCCGACCTTGGCTGCCGCCGCCGCGGCAGGCCTTCCTGCACGAGGTGCGACGCTGCTAACGTCGCGAGCCGATCGCGAGCCGCTTCTCGAACGCAACGCAGACGACCGGGGGTAAGGGGGCGGTGCGCCCCGATTCATCGCTCAACGGCAGCCGAGCCACTGTCGAGAAGCCTGCGAACGATCGTAGGGAAGGATGAATAAGTCCGGGTTAAATGAGAATGCTGAAGTCGCGCGTGGTCTCGGCCGCATCGCGTGATTGACGGTGCCGAGAAGCCAACCCTTTGTGACGCGGCGGTCGGCGTCGGTATGATGGGTGCTGATGAGACGGCCGACCGTTAGAAGCCGCGTGGTTATCATTGATATAGTGTAGTGCTTCAAGTTGTCGGGGAGTTATCGAGTACGGCTCTTGCTCGACGGACTTTGGCGAGGATGACTTCGGGCAACGCTTTCCAGAGATATGCGAGTTGCCTACCGCCAGCCCGCGCTTCTACGATTGCCAACGGGTGCTGGATTGGATGTGAGTCACGGAAGAACAGGCTGCGAAGATCGAGTATCCGAGAAGACATCAAGCCGCGACGGCGACCGCGTGGCTCAATGCCAGGGCCCACCGAACGGGAAGAGCCTTGGTGAAAGGTACGATCGCTCGCAACGAGAGTTCGGTGCAGAATCAGATGACTCGCAGTAGAGGACCATCGCGCTAAATATTTCGGTTTTCTGCGTCAAGATACATGGTGGTGGCCGGATAGCTATTGAAACTTGGAGACCTTGGATCATGAGTGAAATATGCCCAACCACTACTCCATCGCCCGAAGTTAAACGACAGATTCTGCCGTCGCCACTGCAGGAACAACTGCTTCGTTGTCGTCTGGTTCTAAAGCCGCGTTCTTCTGTCCTCGCGATGTGGGAGCAGCTACTGAGTGCAGAGGACCGAGCATTTCTGGGCGGCAACATGGAAGATTGCTACCGTTCGTTGGGAACCGTCGGCATATGGATGAAGCTGAAAGGCGTGTCAGAGCTTCGTGCTTCGGTCGATCTTGCGTTAGAACTCGATCATATGTAATTGATTACCGCATCGAACTTGCGCGATTTTCCGGGAGCGGATATTCTCGGCATTCATGGCCGCCGATCGATCCCCTCCACCGTGCCCGCGTTGCCGAGAATTGGAGCATCGAGTAGCGGAGCTGGAATCGCTAGTGCGATCGCTGAGCGAGCAGGTGTCGAAGCTGACTGCGGCGTTGGAAGAAGAGCGTCGTCGGGGCAAGCGACAGGCGGCTCCGTTCTCGAAGGGTCCGCCGGTCGCGGAACCGAAGCCGCCGGGTCGTAAGTCGGGGAAGCGTCACGGTCCGCACGCGCATCGCAGCGTACCGCCGCGGATCGACGAGACCTATGACGTGCCGCTGCCGCCGGCGTGCCCGCACTGCGGCGAGCGGCACGTGAGTGAAACGCACGTCGCCGTGCAGCATCAGACCGAGATTCCCCGCACGGTGATTTATCGCCGCTTCGACGTGCATGTCGGCACGTGCGATGCTTGCGGCCGCACCGTCGCCGACCGTCACGCCTTGCAGACCAACTCGGCCCGCGGGGCGGCGGCCGGTCAACTGGGGCCGAACGTCCACGCCTTGCTCGCGCTGCTCAACAAAGAGCTGGGACTGTCGCACGGCAAGAGCGTGAAGCTGCTCTCGACGTTGTTCCCCGAACTGCGGATCGCCCGAGCTACCAGCGTCCGCTCGACGCAGCGGACGGCCGAGCGGTGCGCCGCCGCTCACGAACAACTGCGAATCGACCTGCGGGGCGCGTCGGAGGTCGCGCCCGACGAGACCGGTTGGCGGGTCGGCGGCCGCTTGGCCTGGCTGCACGCTTTCGTCAGCAAGAGAACGACGTGTTACGTGATCGATCCGACCCGCAGCCACGAACCGGCCGAACGACTGCTGGGGCTCGATTGGTCGGGCACGCTGGTGCATGACGGCTGGAGCGTGTACGACCGCTTCACGCGAGCCTTTCATCAGCAATGCCTGCGACACTTGCAGCGACGTTGCCAAGAACTTTTGGAGACGGCCGTCCGCGGTGCCGTACGCTTGCCACGCGCGGTGCTCGGGCTCATCGATCGGGCGTTCGCCGTGCGTCGATCTTGGCGCGGGCATCGGTTGAACGGGGACGACTCGGCCCAGTACGGCTTGGGCTTGGCGTGCGAGTTGGAACGGTTGGCTGCGGGCCGCTTCACCCACGAACCGAATCGTCGCTTGGCCCGCCACGTTCGGAAACATGCGATGCAGTGGTTCTGGTTCTTGATCGATCCGGCGATTCAAGCCACGAACCACTGGGCCGAGCAAGCTATTCGTCCCGCGGTCGTGAATCGCAAGGTCTGGGGCGGCAACCGCAGCTGGGCCGGTGCACGTGCGCAAAGTATTCTGATGTCGGTGATCCGCACCTGCGGACAACGGGCCGTCGAACCGTTCGCCTTCCTGCTCGAAGTGCTCTGCCGACCACAGCCGCAACTCATTCCGGCGTGAGACGGTAATCAATTACTGCAGAAGAAGTTCAACAACTCGTGGCATGGGCTGGCGACGAAGGATGGAACCCCGGCGTCAATGATGCTCAAGCCTTCTGGAACCTTGATCCTGACGGCTTTCTGGCAATTGCCGAGAACGACAAGCTTATCGGCGGCGGTGCAATTATCCGTCACGGTGACGATTTTGGCTTCATGGGACTTTTCATCGTCCACAATGCTCACCGAGGAAATGGATTGGGAAGGAAGCTGTGGTTCGCTCGCAGAAACCGCTTATTGTCAAGACTCAAAGATGGTGGAACCATCGGGCTAGACGGGGTAGATGCGATGGTCCCTTTTTACCAGAAAGGGGGATTCACACCGTTCATTCGCCATCGGCGGTTTCAACTCACACAATCTGCGTCGGGATTGATTGAATCTGAACGGATTGTGGACGTTGCCTCGGTCGGTCTTCCGATGCTTGCGGATTACGACAGCCGGTGTTTTCCCGTCCGTAGAGAAAAATTTCTGGTGCAATGGACACAACAAAAAAATGCCGTTTCGTTGGCATTTGTGAAAGACGGACAGCTACTCGGTTTTGGCGTCATGCGTCCCTGCCTAAACGGATGGAGGATTGGGCCGCTGTTTGCGGACTCCATCGAAGTTGCTGATGCCCTGCTTCAGTCATGCCAACTTTCCAGCAAAGGGATGCCGATCTTTTTGGACGTGCCGGACAATAATCCACCGGCCATCGCCTTATGCGAGAAGTACGGAATGCAAGAAGTCTTTGGGTGCGTGCGAATGTATTATGGTCCTGTGCCACTACTGGACCATCGCCGCATCTTCGGCGTTACGACGCTTGAGATCGGATGACGGCCCTTTTATCGACGTTCACAATCACCAATTCACGAAGTCCCCATGAACACCGCTTTGCCTGAAGCTGAAATCATTCCTCTGTCGTGACTTGGCTCCAGCAAGATCAGCTTGCGTCCACGTTGACATTTGAAGAATCTCGATGAGCGGCGTCCATCGAAAAGCGGGCAGGCACACGGCGACGTATTCGGCTCCCTCGGTTTCAGGCGTACTGTATTGCACCCATTCAGCGGGATGCGTGATGACAGCTTGATGCGATCATGGCCGCCGATGCGATGGGGCGTGCATGGAAGAAATGCCACTGCCCGGAGTAGGAATCAGTCACCCATTAACCACGACAGGGCCACGATGAGTAGCACTTTGACCGAATCTGACCTGATTCGTCTCTGGGAGCGGCATACCGACCTGGAATTCGCCACCAAAAACGCCGTAGCGACCGTCGCCACGATGACGCCGAACAATTACGTCAATCACGTTCCCGTGATGACCGGGGGCCGTGGCAAAGACGAAATGATCGAGTTCTACGGGAAGCACTTCATTCCCAAGATGCCCGCTGATACCGCTCTGAGGTTG